>DAIQNQ010000032.1:0-20809 GCA_036788275.1 Thermonemataceae bacterium | reverse complement strand
TTACCAAGCCGAGGTTGGCCAGAATCATCTCGTCGTCGTCGTCGCCAATGCCCGTACGGTTGTCGCCAGTATGTTGGAGTGCCCCATCAGGCGATTTGAGGTTGTTGTAGAAGATAAAGTATTCGTCGGCGGGGAGCTTGGCATTGCTACCTACCATAAATATCGAGGCATCCAAGTCCATGCTGCTTCCTCCGCTGCGCATTTCCCAGCCTAAGCCCATCATTATTTTTTTGAGACCCGGCTCTCGTTTGCTGAGGTTGAACTTGCCGCCTTTTTGTAAAGAAATAGACATGCTTGTGGTAGTTTGTGGAAGATTTTTGTGCTTTTGAGTTGAAAGTAGAAGTAAAAATTGGCTAAAAATAAGAATATTCTCAGGAATTGCTGAAAAAATCGTCTATATTTTTCTGTTTATTTTGCTCACTTCCTCCAAAAAAATCCTCTATCTTTTTCTCTTTCCCCTCCGTGGGCTTGGGATCTTGCTGCATTGCTTCTATTTTCTTACGAATTTCCTCTATCTTGT
The DNA here is from genome assembly GCA_036788275.1 of Thermonemataceae bacterium. GTDB lineage: Bacteria > Bacteroidota > Bacteroidia > Cytophagales > Thermonemataceae > DAIQNQ01. The sequence continues at coordinate 20,289 of DAIQNQ010000032.1, read as the reverse complement.
TGGGAGAAAAGTTTTCTTGTGTATCGCTTTCTTGCGCAATCTTCTCTTGTTCTTGGCTAAAAGCGGCTATTTTGGCTTTGATACTGTCAATGTCATTGATTTCTTCTTGGTGGCTTTGGAGAAAATCCTCTAATACTTTTTTGTTCGATTGGCTGCTTTCACTGTTTTTACTATTGAAAAACTCCTCTAAGAGGTGTTTTTTTTGGCTTTCGAGGGCTTTTACTTTTTCTTCGGCTTTGGCTTTTTCTTCTTTTTGATGTGTGCCAAAAAGCACCTGCATTTTCTTTTGCAGATTGGCTTCGGCCTGGGCACGTTTTTGGGCTTCTTCGGCTTCTATATCTTTTTGTACCTGTTGCAAGGGGTCTGGGGTGCTTTCTTGCAGGGCTTGGTCGAAGGCCTCCAGCTCGTCGAGTTCCAGAAAAGCCTCCATTTGCTCTTGTAGCACTATTTCCTCAAAAGCATCGGTAGAGAGGTGCAGCTCCTCAAACTTCTGTGCCAGCTCTTTTTGTGTTTTGGCTTGTGCCAAATTGGTACGCAGTATAAACCTTTTCGACTTTACCTCCTCAAGCTGTAAACGCATCTTTTGCAAGTGGCGATACGACTGCTGCACGCTGGCGGCTACTTGTTGGTAGATATTGTCATATTGTGCAATCTCTCTGTCAATATGGGCTTTGCGGTTCAAGATATTCTTGGCTTCGGCTTCTTTGCCTGCCTTTACGGCCTTCATAGCTTCTTCGTAGAGCTTTCGGGCTTGGGCTTGCTGTTGCGCGAGTACATCAGCCATTTGCTGTTGCTTTTGAAGGGCTTCCTCATAAGGCTGACTGGCCGCAGCGATGGCCTCTTCCATCGCAACGATAGTTTGCTGAATGGCCTCTTCGGGGTCTTGGGGGCTTTCAGAAGAGGTGTTTTTGTTTTTGAAAATATTAGAAATCTTGAACCACATAATCCAATTTGCTAAAAAGTAAAAGCCGTATCAGGCAATGCTGTATTTATTCATTTCTCTTTCAATCATTTTTTTATAAGGGTAGAAGTCCACCTGAATAGTATGTCGGGGTGATTTTTTATACACTTTGGCTACTTTTTCGGCATAGCGTTGTATTTCGGCTTGCATTTTTTCTGGGCTGGGCAGCTTTACTTTTCCTTGCAGCACCTTGGCAATCCACTGGGCTTGTACTTCGGCCAGCGGCATAATAGCCCCCAGCGGCTGTATCAGCCCTATAAAGTACAAATTTTCGTGAGTGGTATGCACTACATTGCGGTAGAGCGCCACGTGATTGTCTTTGATATTGATAAAATCTTTGGCAAAGAAAGGAAAAACAATCTGGTAGCCCGTTGCATAAACCAACACGTCCACCACTTCTTTGGTGCCATCTTCAAAGAGAATTTCACGCCCTTCCAAACGCTTGATATTGGGTTTTATCTTGATTTCGCCATGGCCTACCAGCGAAGGCAAATCTTGAGAGATGGTAGGGTGCTCGCTCAGCAGCTTGCGTGTAGGCTTGGGAATACCGTAGTCTTCCTGCTTGCCCCGTGCTACCCACAGAAAGAAGCTCAATAAGCTGCGCTTCAAAGGCATCGGTAGCCAATCCACACTGTATTTGTTGAGGGTGTCGAAGGGTTTGCCAAGAATGTACTTGGGCAAGATATGCGCCCCACTGCGCGTAGAGATAAAAGTAGCGCCCGTACTATTGCGGGCGGCCTCGCAGGCAATATCCACAGCAGAGTTGCCGATGCCTACCACCACCACATTTTTGTGTCCTTCAAATATATCGGGCGTTTTGTAGTCGTGGGCGTGGAGGGTGAGCCCCTCGAAGTTGCCTTCAAATTGGGGGTAGCGGGCGTGCCAGTGGTGGCCATTGCACACCATCAGGGCTTTGTAGCTGCGCTGCTCGCCATTGCTGAGCCATACTTGGTAGCGCCCTTGGGCATCTTTTTCTACCTTTTCTACCGAGGTGTTGAAGGTGATTTTGTCGCCAAAGCCGAAGTGTTTCACATAGTCTTCAAAATATTGTATAATCTGAAAATGGCTCGGATACTGCGGATAGTGCTTCGGCATAGGGAAGTCGGAATAGGCCATCACATCGCGCGAGGTATTGATATGCAAGGAGCGGTAGGCCGACGACATGCCATTGTCGTTGTTGTAGCGCCAGTTGCCGCCTATCTGCGAGCCTTTCTCGAAGCAGTCGAAGGGGATTTGGTGTTGGTGGAGGGTCTTGCAGGCGGCAATCCCCGAAGAGCCCGCCCCGATGATACACACTTTTTCTTCCATGGCATTATGGGTATTTATGATGAAGTTGATTGAATAAAGCCTTCTACAAGGGTGGCAATCATCTCAGCACCCGGGCGATTGAGGTGCATGAAGTCGGGGCTAAGCTGAAAGCCGTGCTGCCGCGTGATGCTGTCCCAGCTTTGGCCTAAAAGATGGCGCTTGGCCATACTAAACTCAATGAGTCGGTGCTTCTCGGAGAAGCGATGGCGTGGCGCTTGGCCTTGGGCCTCCAAATAAGCCAGCATTTTTTCGTATAAAGGTAAATATACGATATTTTCTTCTTTTGCTATCTTTTTTATCACTTCAACATAGGTTTCACCTTTTTGTTTGAGGCGGCCTTGCCAATCTTCGGTAAGTACCGGAATCGAGAGCAGGGCAATGCGGGCTTGGGTCTCTTGGCGCAGCCGGCGCACGATTTGCCGGAGGTTTTCTTCGTACCAAGCGAGGTCAGGCTTTTGGGGCAGCTTCTTGAGCTTGCGATAGCGTTTGTAAGAAAAATCGCCCTCGGTAGCGATGGCATCGTTGGTACCTACCAAGACACACACAAAGTCGGGCTGGCAGGCAATGATTTCGTCTAAGCGCTGGAGCAGGCTGTGGGCCAAGTCGGCATTTACGCCTGCATTGATGAGGTGGTATTGCCCGGCAGGCAGGCGCTCCTCCAAAATGTCCAGATAGTTGTAGCTCATATTGCCGTGGGTAAGGCTGTCGCCTGCCAATACTACCCGCTTTTTGGCGGCAGCTTGTGCAGGATTTTTCAGAAAGACCTCAGGACGGTTTTCTGGCAGTACGAATACCAAGCGGTAGAGGTAATAATAAGCCCCCACACCAAGCAGGAGCAAAGCAGCGAAGATTCCCCAAAAAATAAGCATAAGACAAGTGTTTAGAGCTTGAAAGCGATATTCAAAGAAAGCATTTTTTGAGCATAAATAAAATACTGCCCCACAAATTGTTCGCACCAAATCCAAAGACTCGCTTTTTTTATACAGAGCGCTTTGCAAAATTAATTTTATATAAAAAAAATTTACTTTGTAATACAAAGCTTGTATCTTCGTAGCAGCAATTGTGATTATCTAATATTATACCTATGAAAGAAGCCCTCAAGCAAATCAATAAAGCCTTCGACAACAAGCTGCGCTTGGCCATTATGGCTATACTCATCAAAGAGCGCGCCCTTACCTTCAACCAACTCAAGGAGATTTTGGGTGCTACCGACGGCAACCTGTCAAGCAATGCCACTGTACTCGAAGAGCGCGAATACATTGCCATTCAGAAGAAATTTGTAAAGAAAAAGCCCAATACCTCTTACGCTCCCACGCCCAAAGGCATAGAAGCTTACAAGGTGCATCTGGAGGCTTTGCGCAAGATTATCAATGCAGAATAGCAGCCTTTTCTTATGATATTCCCTCTCAATATTCCTGAGTACGAGCACGAGGTAAAGCAGGTAAATGGCGTGCTGCACATTTTTGATATTGTACGGCGGCGCTATGTGGCTTTGCAGCCCGAGGAGTGGGTGCGGCAGCAGTTTATCCGTTGGCTTTTGGAGGCGCACCAATACCCCAAAGCCCTAATGAGCGTAGAGGCTATGTTGATGTATCATCAGCGCCGCAAGCGCAGCGATTTGGTGGTATATGACCGCCAGGGCAAGACTTTTTTGTTGGTAGAGTGCAAAGCCCCGCACATTGCCCTGAGCCAAGAGGTGATTCAACAAGCACTTACCTACAATTCGGTGCTCCAAGCACCCTATATCAGCATTACCAATGGCCATTTTTATAGCATTTTCCAGCTCAACCCTGCCACGGGGCAGTTTGTGGCCATTGAGCAGCTGCCCACCCTGCCCGAATAAGCCTATACCCGGATACCAAGTACAGTGATGTCGTCGCGTTGGGGTGTATTCTGCTGGTGATGGTGCAGGAAGTCGAGCAAAGCCTGCTGCTGTTGTGCAAAGGGGGCATTTACTTGCCTAAGCAGCAAGTCTTGGTATTGTTGAGTACCTATTTTTTCTCTTTGGGCATTGGCCGCATCGGCATAGCCATCGGTACACATATATATGAGGTCGTCGTCGTCGAGCAGTAGGTATTGGTTTTGAAAGGCAACTTCCTCGCGATGGATTTGCCCGCCTATGGAAAGTCGGTCTCCTTTGAGGACTTTTAATTCTTTTTGATGATAGACCAAAACATTGTTTTTGGCACCTGCGAAGCACAAATTCAGGCGGAAGTTTTCGTCGCGGTGCAGGCGGCAAAGGCTAATGTCCATACCATCCACATTTTTGGTTTCTTTTTGTCGGAGGGCTTCTTCCACACCCTTGTTGAGGAGGCGGAGGATGGTAGCCGGGTCGCTTTCACGTTTAATATTGATGATTTCGTTGAGCAAGGTATGGCCAATCATACTCATAAAAGCGCCGGGTACGCCATGGCCGGTACAGTCCACCACGGCCACAAAAGTATAATCAAGGCGGCTACACCAGAAGAAATCACCCGAAACAATGTCTTTGGGCTGGTAAATCACAAAAAAGTCTTCAAAAATCTCCTTCATTCTTTCTTCCGAAGGCAGGATGGCCTTTTGCATTCTTTGGGCGTATTGGAGGCTGTCGGTAAGCTGCTTGTGGAGGCGGAGCATTTGCTCAGCATTTTCGTGCATGGCTTGCTGCGAGGCTTCCATGGCATCATTGATGGCCAGCAGCTTTTCTATTTCTTGCTGTTGTTGGTATTCTTTAAATACCTTCTGAAAGCTGTGGTTTAAGAAAGCGTGTAGCGAATGCAAAAGGCCAAGCTGATGATGATGGAGCGCTGTGGAAAGCTCAAAAAGCAAAAATGCCTTGAGCTGTGCCTTTTCGTAGTAGAGGGGCAGAAGCAGGCTTTTGGCTTTTTTAGGCGCTGTATTTTTTTCGGGAAAAACGGCATCAATATAAAAGACCTCCTCGGCGTGGTTTTCGGGGATATACTCGGCGGTAGCCTGCGAGGCTTGTGTGTAGAGCAGTTCGTAGCTGTTTTTGCGGCGGTGCTTCAGGTAAACGCTGCTCTCGGAGAGGCCAAGCTCGGCTTCAAAAAATTCCAAGAGGCGATGGCTCCATTGCTTCAGGTCGCCGTATTCTTGGCTGAGCAGCAGCATGAGGCATTCTGCAAAGGTACTATTGATTTCCATGAGCTGTTGTTTAGGCGCTTAACAAGAATTTGCTTACTTTTTCGCGGAGCAGGGGTTTGCTGATAAAGCCCTGTACGAGGTGGGTCATTTGGGCTTTTTCGATGTCTTTGCGCGCGATAGAGGAGGTGAGGATAAAAAGCTTGGGCAGGTGTTTGGGCGTCTCTTTTTCTACTTGCTCTTTATAAAATTCTAAAAAAATCCAGCCGCTGCCCTCCGGAAAGTTGAGGTCTAAGAGAATCAGGTCGGGGAGTGTGTGGTTCTGAAAAGCTTGTAAGAAGTGCTTTTGGGCTTCTTCTATTTTCAAAATACTCTGCACCTGTTCGCTTACCTGCATGCTGAGCAGGAGATTTTCGGTGATGAGGTTGCTGGTATAGTCATCGTCTATGATGAGCGCTTGTTTGTACATGAGTGTATTTTTATTTTTGAGAAGTTAGATTTACAAAGGCAAAGTAATGATAAAAGTAGTGCCTTGTGTCAATTCGCTTTTTACTTGTATGGTGCCGTTCATCTCTTCGATGTGTTTTTTGACAAGGTACAAGCCAATGCCCTTGCCTTCCACATGGCTGTGAAAGCGCTTGTAAAGCTTGAAGAGCTTGTCGTGGGTACGGGCAAGGTCTATACCCACGCCATTGTCTTTTACTTCAATGATTATTTTTGAGCCTTTCTTAAAGCTCTTGATATGTATCATGGGGCTGCGCTCCGGGTGCCGGTATTTGAGGGCATTGGAGAGGAGATTTTGTATTACGCTGAAAAACAAAGATTTGAAGGTGAAAATCTCGTTTATCTCCAGCTCATAGTCAATCAGCGCATTGGTTTGCTCTACTTGGAGCAGCAGCATGTCTTCTACCTCTCTGATGGTTTGGCTGAGCAATACTTTTTGCTTTTGATTTTCGCTATTGCGTTGGAGGCTAAGGATGTCGTTGAGGTCTTGCACTACGTTGTCTAAGCGCTGCGCCGATTGTGCAAGACCTTCGAGAATTTTGCGGTTGGTATCGCTTTGGGCATGCTGATGGTCGTAGATATGTATCAGGCCGATGATATTGGCAATGGGTGCGCGGAGATTGTGCGAGATGATGTAGCCAAAGTCTTCGAGCGACTTGTTGTGGGCGGTGAGGTCTTCGATGAGGTTTTGTTTTTCTTCTTCTTGCTCTTTGAGGCGGGTGATGTCGGCAGTTACGCCAATCAGGCTTTTGGGGCGGCCATCGGGGTCGTAGTGGAGCAGGAAGTAGCCGCGGATGATGCGCAGCTCCTCGCCAATATACAGCGAGAAGGTCATTTCTGGTTGTACGATGCCTTGGGTGGCATTTTGGAGTATTTCCAGAAAGATTCCTTTGGAAAATTTTGAGAGCAAGTCCAGAAATTGTTCCACAGCCCCGCTAAAAACCACCACTTCTTCTTTGTCTTGTTGCTTTGTCCAATGCAGATACTGTGTTTCAAGCTGCCATTCCCATACGCCCAAGTCGGCGGCTTGGGTGGCGAGTTTCAGCCTTTCGGAGATTTGGGCTATTTGGCGTTCACGTTCTCTGGCCTCGGTAATGTCGGTTTGGATAGCAATAAACTGCTGCACTTGGCCTGTGGCATCGCTCAGGGGGCGGCCATCAATACGTACCCAATATTCGCGGCCTGTTTTATGGTAATTGATGATTTCGACGCAGAAAGGCTCTTTTTGGCGAATCGCCCTGCGAATGATATTCACTTGGCTTTGGTCGGTATTAGGGCCTTGGAGCAAGTGGCCGGGGCGTTTGCCGTGTATTTCTTGGAGATTGTAGCCGGAGAGGCATTCAAAGCCTTCGTTAATCCACTCGGTATGGCCTTGTGCATCTGTAATGATTACTCCATTGATGGTATATTTAGCCACATTGGCCAATTTCTCCACTTCTTTTTGGGCATCAAGTTTTTCTTGGAGATTTTGTATCAAGCCCATATAGCCTTCTATTTGGGCTTGGACATTGGGCAGGGGAATAACAGTGAAAGACAGCAAGCAGCTATGGCCTGCTTTGTGGTAGCATTCTAATACGAGCTTCAAAGCTTGCTCTTTGCCACTGCTCAGAGGTTTTTCTTGCAATACTTTTTGCACTTGCATTAGCGATGCCGGACTGAAAATTGTCTCCCAGCTTGTTTGTGTGTATTCGGCAGGGCTATAGCCCAGTATTTTTTCGATGTCGCTATCAATATAGTTTATTTGAAATTGTGCATCTGTTTTAAAGAGCACAAAGTCTCCAGTTTTAGTAAGGAGTTGGGTTTTTTTTTCCAAAAAAGCGATGTTTGCCTCAAGTGCGGCAAGCTTTTGTTGTTTTTGAGCAATGGCTTGCTCATATTGTTCGAGCCTGTTGTTTTTGTTCATAAACTTCGATGGCTTTATGATGAGAGAGGCCTTCTTAGTAAAGAAGACCTCTGTTTTTAGAAAGATATTCTTTCATCAAAAAGAAACAAATTAAGATTTTTTCTCCGATTGGTTGTCTTTTTTCTCATCTTCATCATCTTTGCCACCAAACTTATCTTTGAGGCTGTCGAAGGTTTTGGAGGCAAAGCCCTTCACTTTGTCAAAGGTTTCGCTGGCGCCGTCCTTGAAGTCTTCAAACTTCTCTTTGGCATCTTCTCCAAAAGCACCAAATTTCTCTTTGGCTTCTCCGGCAAAGGCACCTAACTTTTCGGCAAAGGAATCGCCTTTTTGGGTTTCTACGTATGCCAGAGTGGCTTTTACAGCCTTTTCGGCTTGGGCTTCGGAGATACCTGCTTCCGAAGTGATTTTTTTGATAAGCTCTTCCATAGGGGAGGTTTTAGAAATTTAAACTTGCCTAAGTTAATGCGAAAATTTCAAAAAAACACGGGAAAGATAAGTTTTTTTTCGGAAGGCTTCAAGCTGACTAAATACACCCTTTTGAGAGGCTTATCTGCGGTATGTGAGGCTATGTTTTGGAAGAGCCAAAATCTGTAAGTCTAAAGCCACCGGATAGTGTGCTGGTCTTTTTTATTTATTTTGCACCGAGGCCTTGCCAATTGCTTTGGCTGATATGATAGATATAGTTGGGGGCAGGATTTTCGCCAAAATACGTAATTTCTTCCTCGGCTACTTTGGCAGCCCCCAAGCGGCCAATGGCTATCTGGGAGCGTATGTTGCAAGCACCGATATGAAAATACACATTTTCTACAAACTGAAAGATATAATCCAGCATCAGGCTTTTGGCCAGAAGGTTGTAGCCCTTGCCCCAGTAAGCGCGCCCATAAAAAGTATAACCAATCAAAATACTGCTGTCGGCCTCTTGGTAGTCATAATAGCGGGTGCTGCCAATCACCTCGCCCGTGGCGGCGATTACCTTAAAAGCTCCTTGGCTTTGCATAGCGCCCTCAAAAAAAGTCTCGAATACCTCCCTGCGCCAGCGCTCTTTGTTGGGATGCTGCGCCCAGACTTCCGGCTCGGCAGCCAAAGCGTAGAGGGCTTCAAAGTCTTGTGCTTCTAAGGGCAGCAAGCTTATCTGCGGATGCACGAGGGTGGGCTGTAAGGGGAGAGGCATATTGGTGTTGGGTAAATATTGACAATGCTATGGGGTATTCAATACTTGCAGCGCCCTGATTTTGTCTTGGGCGAGCTGTCGGCTGAGGGCTTCTAAAGTATCAAATTTGGCATCGCCTCGTATCTTTTCTATCAGGTGTAGGCGAATATTTTGGCCATAAATATCTTCCGAAAAATCAAAAATATTGACTTCTATCTTGCGTTCTGCAGCGCCATTTACGCTGGGGCGATTGCCTATATACAGCATGCCTTGGTAGTTTTGCTGTCCTACAAGCACCTTGGCAGCGTAGATACCATCTGCCGGCACCAGCTTATAATGCTCTTTGACATGCACATTGGCCGTAGGGTAGCCCAAAGTGCGGCCAATCTTGTCGCCGTGTACCACTTGTCCGCTCAGCTCATAATCTCTGCCGAGCAGCTGCTGTGCCACCGGAATATCACCTTGCTGCAAGGCTTCACGGATTTTGGTAGAGCTTACGGCAGCTTTTTCGATGTCGTGGCGAGGAATTTCTTCGATGTCGAAGGGATAATGTGCTTGATTTTCTTTCAGGAACTGAAAATTGCCTTGGCGATTTTTGCCGAAGTGGTGGTCGTAGCCAATCACCAAGGTACGGGTCTGAACCGCTTCAATATATACTTTTTGGACAAATTCCTCAGGGCTCATCTGCGAAAACTCCTGCGTAAAAGGCAGCACCAGCAAGTGCTGAATGCCGTATTGCTCCAGCCAATAGGCTTTTTCTTCTAAGGTAGAAAGCAGTTCTACTTGTTGCCCCAGCACCAAGCGCGGATGTGGATAAAAAGTAATCAGTACGGTTTCGCCTTGCCTTTGGGCGGCCAGCTCACAGAGGCGACGGATAATCTGCTGGTGCCCCAAATGCACCCCATCAAAAGTACCACTGGTAACTACCGCCTTCGGAATGTGAGGCAGCGACGCGATGCCATGGTGAATATGCATGGAAGATAAAAGCTTAATTTTTGCTTGCAAATTTAGCAAACTTCCTGAATTTATCGCAAAACAAGCTTTCCTCAAAATTTCAAGACAAAGTGCTGCTTGGGTTGCTTCTTGCGAAAAAATACAATGCCTATATGAAATAAATCTATGCTGATTTGCACCTCGGGATGCTCTTTGATTTCCTCCCAAGCTTGCTCCATTTCTTTCGACCAGTGGATGTCATCAAATACAAATACACTGTCTTCGTGGGCTTTGCTGAGGCAAGTAGTAAAATAATTGATGGTAGGAATATAGCGATGGTTGGCATCAAAAAATACAAAATCAATGGCCGGAAGCTGCTTTACTTGTTGAGGCAGCGACTCGTTGAGGTTGCCGCCGACCAAACGGATATTTTGAAGTCCAAGGCTTTGAAAATGCTCCTTCGCACGCAAGCGCAGGGCTTCGGCACCTTCAAAGCTCACAATCTCGGCCTTGGGGTGGCCCAAGGCCAAATAGGCCGTAGTAATGCCCAGCGAAGTGCCCAAATCCAATACCAAAGAAGGCTGAAAGTAGGCCGTCAGGCGCATCAAAAGCTGGCCTACCGAAGCTTTCTCGGCGGCGTAGCGTGCTATTTGGCGCACACTGCGCTGCTTGCCTCGGGAGCGCTTAGAGCCCGCCCCAAGGTCTTCGATGTGCAGCAAGGTAGAATCTTGTAATAATTGCGCCCGCAGGGCTTCTATGGGGGCATAGAGGGCCTGCGGGCTGGGTGGTGTGATGGCCTTGGTATAAAGGTCAAAAACAAAAGGCGAATGCAGCCCGTGGGCATTTTTCGCCTTCATTAAATATTGCAGGTAAGATTTAATCATGAAAAATTGAGGCACTTGCGTACCAAATCAATAGAAAGGGTTTAATTGAGACGATGCGGAGCTATCAGGGTAAACTCAGGAATCACTACCTGCATCTTTTTTCCATCAACAACTCTTTCCATCAGGTAAGTCCCTTTCATTTTGCCTATATCGCTCTTCAGGTTGCAGCCCGATACGTATTCGTGTACCTCGCCCGGCTCTAATACAGGTTGCTGGCCAACTACGCCCTCGCCTTCTACCTCTTTTATGGTGTTGTTGGAATCACAAATGTACCAATGCCTGCGCAAGAGCTGTACTGTATGGGCGCTGGCATTTTCGATGGTTACCTTGTAGGCAAACACATAATGCGCTTGGCGTGGGCTGGAGTAATCTGGCTGATATTCGGTTTGTACGCTTACTCGTACACCATCGGTGATTTGTGTAACCATAGCAGATACTTTTTTGGTTCAGAAAATAAAATTACATATTTCTTGGTTTTTTGCAAGCTTTTTTTTGAAAAAAACTAAATTTGAAGGCCTGAGCTTTTTGTAAAGGCTTTAGGCATCAGGAATTTGTTGTTCTCATCATCCCCGAACTTTACACAAATGTTTCAATACGATTTCCAAAAATATACTCTTTACTTCCGCTTTGCAGCGGGTACTTCGCGCGGGGTGCTGTATCACAAAGACACTTATTTTGTACGCATCTGGCAGGCCGATGCACCGCTGCATTTTGGCTTGGGTGAGGCCAGTATTCTATCGGGTTTGAGCTTAGACGAAAGCCCGAATTTTGAAAGGCACTTGGCCGACTGCTTGGCGCGCTTTGCTGCTACGGGCGAGCCTGAGGTGGCAGCGGCTTTTCCGGCTATTCGCTTTGCCTTGGAAACGGCTTTGGCTGATTTTCGGCAGGGTGCGCAGCGCTTGCCTTTTCCGAGTGCATTTACGGAAGGTAAACAAGCTGTACCGATTAATGGTTTGATTTGGATGGGAAATAAAGCCCAGATGCAAAGCCAAATTGCCGCCAAAATCGCAGAAGGCTATACGTGTATCAAACTAAAAATAGGCGCGCTGGATTTTGAGGAAGAGCTATCGCTGCTCAAGTACATTCGCCAAGAGTTTGCGGAGCGCGACTTGTTGCTGCGTGTAGATGCCAACGGGGCTTTTCGCCCTGAGGAGGCCTTGGAAAAGCTCAAAAGGCTTTCGGAATACCGCCTGCATTCTATCGAGCAGCCCATTATGCCACAGCAAACAGAGGCCATGGCGGCGCTTTGTGCGCAAAGCCCGCTGCCCATCGCCTTAGACGAGGAGCTGATAGCACATCAGGAATCTGCCCAAAAAGCGGCCTTGCTCCAATCCATTGCGCCGCAATACATTATCCTAAAACCCAGCCTGCTGGGGGGCTTCCAGTCGAGCCGCGAGTGGATAGATTTGGCCGAGGCGCAGGGCATTGGCTGGTGGATAACCTCTGCCTTGGAGTCGAATATCGGGCTGAATGCCATTGCCCAATTTACGGCCACGCTGCCCTTGCACCCACAAGCCCAACAGCAAGGCTTGGGCACGGGCAAGCTTTTTCACAACAACATCGAAAGTGCTTTGTATATACAAAATGGCTATTTGCACTTCGCGAATTGAAATAAAAAATCGTATATTGAAATACATTTCAACCTTACAAAAGCAAAATATGGAATTTAAAGGAACAGAGCAGTATGTAGCCACGCGCGACCTCCAAGTGGCCGTAAATGCGGCCATTGCCTTGCAAAAGCCCTTGCTCATCAAAGGGGAGCCGGGCACGGGCAAAACCCTGCTGGCTTTCGAGATAGCCAAGGCGTTGGAAAAGCCGCTTTTTACCTGGCACATCAAGTCCACCACCACCGCCCAGCAAGGCCTCTACGAATACGATGCCGTATCGCGCCTGCGCGACTCCCAGCTTGGCGAGGCCAAAGTGCAAGACATCGCCAATTATATCAAGAAAGGCACGATGTGGCAGGCTTTTGAAACTGAGGAGAGCGCTGTATTGCTGATAGATGAAATAGACAAGGCCGATATTGAGTTTCCCAACGATTTGCTGCTCGAATTGGACAAGATGGAGTTTTATTGCTACGAACTCCAAAAAACCGTGCGTGCTCGCCACCGTCCTATTATTATCATCTCCTCCAACAACGAAAAAGAGCTGCCCGATGCTTTTCTGAGAAGATGCTTTTTTCACTACATCGCCTTTCCCGACCCGGCCACCATGCAGCGTATTATCGAGGTACACTTCCCCGGCTTGGAAGACAAGCTCGTGGACCAAGCTATGAAACTCTTCTACAACCTGCGCGAGGTGAAGGGCATGAAAAAGAAACCCTCTACCAGCGAGCTGCTCGACTGGATAAAGCTTCTGCAATTGGGCAGGGTATCGGCACAGCAATTGGCCGAGGTGGACTTGGCCGAGCAAATGCCGCCTTACAGCGGGGCGCTCCTCAAAAATGAACAGGATTTCAACCTCTTCGACAAAATGCGCCGCTTTGGGAAATACTAAATATTGATAAGTACGGGCGTTGCAGTCAAGTACGGACGTTGCATGCAACGTCCCAATCTAAAAATATAAATTTATCACCCAAAAGGGAATAATACCCTGCTGCTTATGTTTATAGAATTCTTTTACCTGCTCAAAAGTTATGGCTTGCCGGTATCTACCCGCGAGCACCTGACCCTGCTGGAGGCCTTGGACAAGGAGCTGCCTGCCTACCGCACCGAGGACTTCTACGCCCTGAGCAAGGCCATTTATATCAAACATGAGCAGCATCTCGACCTTTTTGACCGCCTTTTTGCTGATTTTTTCAAAAATATAGACAGTATTCCGGCGGCACTTTTGGCGCATATCCCTGCCGAATGGCTGCAGCGTGGCCTCGAAGAGCGGGAGTTTACAGAAGAAGAAAAAGCCCTGATAGAAGCTTTGGGCGGTTTGGAGGCACTGATGGAGCGCTTTCAGGAGATTCTCGACAAGCAAAAAGAGCAGCACCAAGGCGGCGACACCTTTATCGGCACGGGCGGCACTTCGCCTTTTGGGGCTTATGGCTACAATCCTGAAGGCTTTCGTATAGGCCAGCAGGAGAGCCGCCACCGCAAGGCCATCAAGGTATGGGACAAGCGCCTCTACAAAAACTTAGACGGCGACCAAGAGCTGAACACCCGCGACCTGAAGCTGGCGCTCAAGCGCTTGCGCATCCTTACCCGTGAAGGGCTGGACGAGGAGCTGGATTTAGATAAAACCATCGCCCAAACCTGCCGCAATGCCGGCTCCTTGGACTTGGCGCTGGTGCCCTCCAAAAAAAACCGTGTGAAGGTGCTGATGCTCTTCGATATAGGCGGCTCTATGGACGAGCACGTGGCGCTCTGTGAGCAGCTTTTCTCAGCGGCACGCTACGAGTTTAAGCATTTGGAATACTACTATTTTCACAACTGCCTCTACGAGTTTGTATGGAAAGACAATCGCCGCCGCTACGAGGAGCGCATCCCTACGATGGAGATTTTTCAGAAATACAATGCCGATTACAAGGTGATTGTGGTGGGTGATGCCACGATGAGTCCTTACGAGCTTACCCACAAAAATGGTAGTGTAGAGCATTACAACAATGAGCCGGGGCTGCTGTGGTTGCAGCGCCTCAGAGAGCATTATCCCTATTTGGTATGGCTCAATCCTACGCCGGTGGCGCATTGGCACTATACCTACTCCGTGAAGCTGATTCGGGAGTTCAGCGAGGAGCGTATGTTTCCGCTCACACTCAATGGCCTGAGTGCTGCCATGCGTGCCTTGAAAGATAAAAAAGTAAAATTTGAAGATTGATATAGGAATTGCCTTCTGTTTTTTGTAAGTTTTGAAAGTATTTCACAAAGATGGCACATGCTTCGATTTTTACTTTTTAGCATTTTGCTGGGCTGGGCGCAGCAAATGGCAGGGCAGCAAGTCATTGTCTTTGAGGAAGAGGCTGCCCCTCTGAGCATTGAAGGCAAATATCTGGCTGTTTGGCAAGACAGTACGCGGCTTCTCTCGATACAAGAGCTGCTGCAGCCGCGCTACAAAGCCAAGCTGAAAGCCCTTTCGGAAGCTGCCAACTTTGGTTTTAGTCAAGATAATTATTGGTTTTATTTTGAAATAGAAAACAAAAGCAGCGCTCCGGTGCTGATTTTGGAGATAGACTACCCACCACTCGACTACGTAAGCCTTTTTCTAGAAAATACCCAAGGCCGATGGGAAGGGCAGCTGCTGGGCGACAAAGTGCCCTTTGCGCGCCGAGCTATCTTTCATCGCAACGTGGCCTTCGAGATACCTATTGCACCCGGACAGCG
Source organism: Thermonemataceae bacterium (assembly GCA_036788275.1). Lineage (GTDB taxonomy): Bacteria > Bacteroidota > Bacteroidia > Cytophagales > Thermonemataceae > DAIQNQ01. Next base: position 5,261 of record DAIQNQ010000032.1, on the reverse strand, counting down.
CAAGGGCTGCTATCTCAAAGTAAATACCGACAGTTCCGTACAAGTACCTTTGTATCTTTTTACGCCTGCTGCCTTCCAAAAAGAAAGCCTGAGAGCCGAAGTCCTCTTCGGAGTGTTTTACGGGATTTTGGGGATTATGCTGCTCTACAATCTTTTCTTGTTTTTTGCGCTGCGGCAGCCGAGCTATATTTTTTATTGTGCCTATATTTTGATGTACTTGCTGGCGCAATCCTCGCTCAACGGACATACCTTTCAATACCTTTGGGGCGATGCTATCTGGTGGGCCAACAAGATAGTGCCCTTGGCGATATGTGCTTTTGTGAGTGCGGCGGCTATTTTTGCGATTAGCTTTCTGAATCCCCGCAAGTTTGCTCCCTTGCTCTACAAAGTTTTGCTGGGTTTTGTGGTGTATTATCTCGCCTGTACGCTGCTGGCTTTGTTGGCGCCCTATTATCTGGCTGTAAAGTTTGCCGCTTTCAATGCCTTGCTCAATTCGCTACTTTTGTTGAGTGCAGGCTTGATAGTATGGTACCGAGGCAATAAGGCGGCTTTTTATTTTATTTTGGCTTGGGCGATATTTTTGAGCGGCCTGCTCTATGTATCGCTTACCACGATGGGCTGGGTGCCCAACCATCCTTTTTTGAAGTATCTGGGGCAAGTGGGTGCTATGATAGAGATTGTATTGCTTTCTTTTGCTTTGGCCGACCGCATCCACGTAATCAGAAAAGAAAAAGAAGCCGCCCAAGCCGCCACCATCAAGGCGGTACAAGAGAACGAAAAGCTTTTGCTGGAGCAAAAAGAAACCCTCGAACAAATGGTAAAAGTACGTACCGAGGAAATTACGGTACAAAATGAAGAGCTTATCCAGCAGCGTGAGGAAATTCTTTCGCAGCGCGATTTTATTCAGCAACGCAATAAAGAGCTGGCCAATGCCCACCAGCAAGTGAGCCAAAGTATCCGCTATGCCAGCCAAATACAGCAGGCTTTGCTGCCTCAGGAGGGGCAATTGGCGCACTACTTTGAGCAAGCTTTTGTAATCAATGAGCCGAGAGATGTCGTATCGGGCGATTTCTATTGGTTTTATCAGGAGGGCGATGCCGCTTTTTTGGCGGTAGTGGACTGCACAGGCCATGGCGTGCCCGGCGCTTTTATGAGTATGATTGGCTATACGCTCTTGAAGCAGATTATTGTAGAAAAAAAAATAGTACATCTGCCCGATATCTTGGAGCAGCTTGATAGGGAGGTCGTTGCTGCCCTTCGCCAACGCGATACCCACAACCGCGACGGGATGGACTTGTGTTTGTGTCGCTTCGAGCGCCAAGAAGCCGAGGTGCTGCTCAGCTTTGCAGGTGCCAAGAGGCCGCTATACGTATGCCGGCAAGAAAAATGGCAGGAGTTGCCTGCCACCCGAAGGCACATTGGCGGTATGCAGGTGCTCCATCAAACGCCCTTCAAGATGCATGAGCTACGCTTGCAAAAGGGCGATAAGCTTCTGTTTACGACAGACGGCCTGACGGACATTGCCAATCTCCAAAGGCAAAAGTTTGGAAGCCGCCGCCTCAAAAGCTTCTTAGAAGCACATGCAAAAGCCTCGTTGCAAGACTTAGCCCTGCAACTCCGCCAAGAGATGAAGATTTTTGCGGCGCAAGCCCAGCAGCGCGATGATATATTGGTGCTGGCTGTAGAAATATAGATGCCAAGATGTTCACCCTTTATTGATTTTTGAATATGATAGAATGTAAAAACTGCGGCAACCATTATGAAGGCCGCTACTGCAATGTATGCGGACAAAAGGCCGACACGCCTCCTTTTACCCTGAAAACATTGCTGCGCATCATTATCAGCAACCTCTTTGATGTGGACAGGGGCGTGCTGCGCAATATAAAAGACCTTACTTTCCGCCCAACGGCTACGATTCAGGGTTATCTTGATGGCAAGCGAGGCTATTATTACGATTGGATAAAATACCTGTTGCTCTCTATCAGTATTGCTACGGTGCTTACTGCCTATTCTTCGGCCTATCGAGAGATTTACGCAGAAGCCTCTACTCAAACAGCTACTGGAAAGGAAACTCAAGAAGCAATTTTCAATACCCTGATGGAATATTTCAATCTCCTTTATTTACCAATAGTTTTCATCATTGCTTTGTTTTCTTATTGGTTTTTTAGAAAATACAATTATATTGAACATCTGGTAATTAACGCGATGATTATCGCTCAGGGCAATATTTTTTATGTGATGTTATTTACGCCTATGCTGATTGCCGAAAAATTGGGTCATCGCTTTGCATTTTTTGAGGAAGCACTTTGGAGTTATATGTTGCTTTTGGTATTTTACACGATGGTAATTCACATCAAACTTTTTGAAGGCAATCTTTTTTTGAAAATCATCAAAGCATTTTTTACATTTGTTTTATCATATATGGTTTATCTCATCGTTATTATTATTGCAATGATTATATTGATAGTAGTAACCGGCGGGATACAGTAAAACATCCTTAACCTTTCAGAAAAATGTTTGTATTGGTAGTGATTATCGCCTTGGTATTGGTAAAAGCTTGTAAATAAGCTTACAAGCTTTTGAGCCATTGCAGGCAGTCTTGCCAAAGGCTGTCCTTAAAGCGACTTCGGAAGAAGTCGAAATGTCCTATTTTGTCTGCACCTATATCTTTGGGTGCAATGTGGAGGTATTCGAGCTGCGGATTGTCGAACATCGTCAGAAAGCGCTTGATACTCTGCGGCGTACCGATAGGGTCGTCGGCAAGGCCAATTACCCTCATTTTCATCTTGAGCAAATGATAGCCCGAAGGCTTGCCCTCGGCAGCGTGATGCTCTTGGATGGTAGGGTACTTGCGGCGTGCGTGCCAATCGCGCACTACCCCAGCCGGAATATCCTCTAACATCCCCAGCCGCCTCCCCGGAAAATAGCCCACCAGCTTTGTGAGCAAGGGCATCATAATGTGCCACTGAAAATACAGCTTGCGCTTGATGGCCGGATGCCAGTCTTTGTAATAAGCCCCTTGCGTACCTACCGTAAGCAGCCCCACAATGCCTTCGTGGTCAAGTATCATGCCCGGATAAGCCCCGCCAATGCTGTGCCCTACCACGGCGATAGGGCGCTTGGGATATTGGTGGCGTAGCCATTGCAGCACGCCTTGGTAGTCTTTGGCCGCCCAGTCTTCGAAGCTGGCCTCGAAGCCACGCATACGGACAGGCCGCGAGCCGCCAATACCGCGCACATCCCAAGTGAGGCAAAGAAAGCCTGCCTCTGCAAGAAATTCAGCAAATTTTTTATAAAAATCTCTTTTTACCCCTCCCGCAGAGTTGATACACACCACAGTAGGTATCGGCGTGGACACAGGCTCAAAAAGGCTGGCGGCCAAAGGGTAGGCATCGGTGGCGGGAATAGTGATATTTTTCATGGGATGCGTGGGAAGGTCTTGGCAAAAATACATTCTTTTTCGTGTAAAAATTACTACTTTTACGCACAAATCCTTGCGCCCAAGGCAGGCAAGGAAGACAGTCAATTAAACTTATTTTTCGATGAAACTATTAGAAGGAAAGGTAGCGCTGGTTACGGGCGCTTCTAAGGGCATTGGCAGAGCCATTGCGCATCATTTCGCCCAGCAAGGCGCAGAAGTAGCTTTCACCTACCTGTCGAGTGTAGAAAAAGGCCAAGCCTTGGAGCAAGAGCTGCAAGCTTTGGGCGTAAAAGCCAAGGGCTATCGCTCCGATGCCTCCGACTACCAGCAAGCCGAAACACTTATCAATGATGTGGTACAAGATTTTGGGAAGTTAGATGTATTGGTAAACAATGCGGGCATCACCAAAGACGGCCTGCTGATGCGTATGAGCGAAGAGCAATGGGACTCGGTGATCAATGTAAACCTCAAGTCGGTATTCAACCTGACCAAGGCCGCCACCCGCCCCATGATGAAGGCCAAGAGCGGTTCAATTATCAATATCACCTCGGTAGTGGGTATTCGTGGCAATGCCGGGCAGGCCAACTACGCCGCCTCCAAGTCGGGCATTATCGGCTTTACCAAGTCGGTAGCCTTAGAGTTGGGCTCGCGCAATATCCGCTCCAATGCCGTAGCACCGGGCTTTATCGAAACAGAAATGACCCACGAGCTAGCCAATAAAGAAGAATGGATGCAGGGTATTCCGCTGAAACGCGGTGGCAGTGCCGACGAAGTGGCCCAAGCCTGTGTATTTTTGGCTTCCGAAATGAGCACCTACATTACCGGGCAGGTACTGCAAGTAGATGGCGGTATGCTTACTTAAACGATTTTTGACTTTGCGTAGTGGCAGAATTAGATGCATAAAGTTTTAATTTTGTGCTGTACCTGCTATTACGCAAAATCTTTATTATGGGCTGGACTTCCTTTTTCGTTTGTATAAATTAGTCATTTAGTCCTTTCCCTTTCAATATTTTGTCAAGTTGTTTCTCAATTCTTGAAGTTCGTGTTGCAGATTGCTTAGGTTGTGCAAAATGAAGAAGATAACCCTTTTGTTTGCCCGGTGTCAGTGAGTAAAATGCTTTTTTGAAATATGGTAATTCTTGGAATTTGATTTCAAGTTCTTCTGGAACTTCAAATTCATTCGTTGATTTTAGTTGAACTTTTATACCTAATTTTTCCTTCTCAATAGCTTCAAGAATATATTCTTTAATTTTATTTTCTTGCGCAACGATGTCGTCAAAATTCTTAAACCGTATTTTTCTTGCAGTTTGACTGTTTTTTGTTTGTTGAACTAAAATAGAATATTTGTCATTAAGCAAAACACCTTTTGGGAAAAGCAATGCACAATACTCATTAAATACGTGCATTAAAACTATATTTTTACCGTCAAATGTGTAACAAGGATGCATCCACTTGAAATCTTCTTTTAATCCACAACTAAAAATTAGATTTCTTAAAAAATCTAATTCACTTTGCCAATTATGGATTTTACAGGCTGGCGTTGCTCCAAGTTTGCATTGCATACAGCCATCAATCAAATATTTATCAACCTTTGGATTATGCTCTGTTTTCATAGCTACTAATCTGAATTTTACGGTTTGCTGGTCGGAAATACCAAGATATAAAAGTTAAAACAAGCAATAGTATAGGGCCAAAATATTCCACTATTTCATCTCCTACAGAAATATGTGTGAAAATTGCTCCTGACATTAGAAAGAAAAAACCTGCATAAGCCCATTCCTTTATTAATAGAAATTTCGGAACAAGAATTGCCACTACACCTAAGATTTTCCAAATGCCT
>DAIQNQ010000031.1:20958-23173 GCA_036788275.1 Thermonemataceae bacterium | reverse complement strand
GCTGTGAGGGAAGGACTCGAACCTCCAAGGAGTGGTTAGCGCAAGTGCTTCGTTGCAGGTATAATACCCATAACCGAGCACTGAGTTTGTCCCGTAGCTCCGCCCCCGAGAGAGGAGGGTGTGGCTGCCAAATTTCACCACCTCACATTGTGAATCATAAAACGCTTTTGCTTTATTGTTGATACAAACATAAGAGATGGCTTTGTTTATTGCAAATAATTTAATAAAATTGCTAAAAATTTATATTTTTGATAAAATTTAGTAAAATATTTAAAAAAATATCAAAATCTGATGGAGAAAACAGATAAAAATTATCAAATTGATAATACAGACCTCAAAATCTTGAAATGGCTGCTGCAAGATGCCACTATGCCTTATACCGATATTGCCGAAAAAGTCTTTGTATCGCCGGGTACGGTACATGTACGCATGAAAAAACTCAAAGAAATGGGTGTCGTAACAGGCGCACAAATTACGCTCAACTACCAAAAATTGGGTTGGGATGTGGCGGCTTTCATTGGGATTTATCTCGACAAAAGCTCACTATATGAGAAAGTTGTAGCCGAACTCGAACAGATAGAGGAGGTGGTAAGCCTGCATTACACTACGGGGGCTTACAGTATCTTTGCCCGTATTATTTGTCGCGATACCAAACACTTGCGAGAGGTGCTCAACGAGAAAATTCAGAAGCTGAAAGGCATACAGCGTACCGAAACTTTTATCTCTTTGGAAGAGCGCTTCACACGCCCGCTGCCACTTGTCTGAAAATCGCTTGGAGAGAAAGGGTTAAAGGAGACAAATTGGCCGCATTTTTTGGCTAAATATTTTTTAAAATGTCATCTTGGCCGAAAAAAATATGTAGAGGGGCTTGGTCTTGCTTTTGTGAAGACTTTGGGAAATTGCAACAAAACTTAAAGAAGGAAGCCATGAAAAAGATAAAAATAGAAGCCTCTCTCAAACAAAGCTTAGAAGCCATCAATGCGGCCAATACCCTGAATGGGGGAATGGCACAAACCCAAATACAACTCGGACAAAACGAAACGGGCTACTATGCTTCTTTCTACACGCCCTCTGCCGGAGAGCAGGCCTTCAAGATTATCCTGAATGCCAACCATCTGGCAGTGTATAGCTTGGTGCATTTGCAGTTGGGAGAGGAGCGACAAGTAGAGATTCCTACTTTGCTTACTGCTTTTCCTGTACCATATTTTGTAGATGTAGAACAAATAGAAGCCTTGTATGAACGTGGTACGCTGGAGATTTTTGCTCCTTTTAAACCCGGAATGAATCCTTCCGATAGTACCCGCGAAATCCCCATCAAAAAACTTTAGGCCGAAGGCGACTTGTGTACCACGGTAGCCGAAGCCTGCGCCGTAGGAAAAATCACCAAATCAGCGATTTGTACGTGGGCGGGGCGACTGAGTACAAAGGCCACCGTTTCGGCAATGTCTTGTGCGTATAAAGGTGTGTAATCTTGATATACTTTGGCGGCACGGGCTTCGTCGCCTTTGAAGCGTACCATTGAAAATTCCGTAGCGACCAAGCCCGGATGAATGCCCGTTACTTTGATGCCGTAGGGGTTCAAGTCTAAGCGCATTCCTTGTGTAAGTGCATCTACTGCCGCTTTGGAGGCACAATATACGTTGCCATTGGGATATACCTCCTTGCCTGCAATAGAGCCGATATTGATGATATGCCCCGCTTTGCGAGCAACCATCTGAGGAATAAAAAACTTTGAAACATAAAGTAAACCCTGTACATTGCCTTCCATCATTGCGTCCCAATCATCCAAAGAACCATCTTGTATAGGCGCTAAGCCGTGGGCATTGCCTGCATTATTGATGAGTACGTCCACCTGCTGCCAAGCTTCGGGCAAAGAGGCAAGTGCTTCGAGTGTTTCGTTGCGATGCCGCACATCAAAACTCAAAGAATAGACTTCTGTGAAAGCTTCCAGTTTTTGAGAAAGGGCTTGGAGGCGTTCTGTACGCCTTCCACAAATAATAAGACGGAAAGAGGCTTGTGCAAGGCTTTCGGCAATGGCCTGCCCGATGCCTGAGCTGGCACCTGTGATGAGTGCTGTGCGCAAAGGAGGAGTTTGCATAGCTGAAGAAAAGATTGGGAGTGAAATAATCAATAAAACTTGCATCGGCAAGCCCTGCAAGATAGAGATATTTTGATTAGGCTACAATGTGGTACGCTTCATCGCTCAACTTTTGGG
>DAIQNQ010000031.1:17634-20858 GCA_036788275.1 Thermonemataceae bacterium | reverse complement strand
TCTTTTGCATATAAATATGCTTTTTCTCCCTCGCCGAGGTCGGCTTTGATGAGTTGATAAGGGATATTTTCAAAAAGCTGGAGCACATTGTCGTGATACTGATAATAGACTTCAAATTGAAAATCGCTTTTTTCCTCTGGCAAGACTTGACCGCTTTCTTCGGGGAGGGCTGCTCCTTGAGCAATGACGGTAGAAGCATCGCTGTTTTGTATGCTCTCTTCTTTTTCGGACAGTGTTATAGGTTTGTCTTCTTGAGCAGCATCTTTCTGCTCAGATTTTTTTAGATTTTTGGTAGTATTTTCTTCAAAGGCTTCTATTGTAGCAGTACTTTCCGAATTTTTTTCATCACTTGTACTTGCTTGGCGGGGCAGTTCCGACTCGAAAAAATTGCCTACGGGAAGCTGTGAGCGCATCAAAAGTGCTACTATCAGCACAAGTACCACCGAGATACCCGTAAGCTTTATCCAAGTAGCAGGCTGTTGCCAAAGCGAAAGGCGAGGGGTGGGCAGGGCTTGCAGGTGCGCTTTCAGCTCTGCAAGGCGCGCCTCTCTGATACCCTCAATAATATCTTTTTGCCAAGAGAGCGCCTCCTGAAGTTTGCTGTCTTGTGCCAAAGCGGCCTCAAAAGCTTCTTTTTGTGGTGTGGGAAGCGTACCTTTGAGATACTGCTCTATAAAATCTTCTTGATAAAACTCTTGCTTCGTCATTCGATTATCTTCTCCTATTTTTAATAATCTAAAAAATCACTTGATTGGTACTTTTCTTTGATGAGTTTGTCCAACTCTTTTTTGCACTTGTACTTCTTGGTTTTGGCGGTATCGGCATTGGCAAAGCCTAATTTTTCGGCGATGTCTTGCATAGATAATTCATCAAAATAATAATAATACAATACTTTTCGGCAGGTTTCGCCAAGCTGCTCAAGGCACTGCTTAATGAGGCGGCTGCGCTCTTGCTTCTCAAAATCCATTTCCACAGAGCCATCTTTGGCTTCGTGCGAGAGTCTGGATTTACGGTCTAACTCTTTGCGCCATAAATTTTGACAGATACTATACAAGAAAGTACTGATTTTGGAGGTGAGCTGAAACTCCGGTCGCTGCACACGTTGCCAAAATACAATCAAAGCATCTTGAAATACATCTTTGGCTTCTTCTTCGGTACCACTGTTTTTGGTTACCAAGCGTACCATCATTTTGTAGTTCTTCTTGTACAGCTCGTCAATGGCACTTTCGTTTCCTTTTTTAATGTATTCGATGATTTCTTGGTCTGTCATTCGTCTAAAAAAAGCGCTTGCTTTTGGGTTTATATACTTGAGTTTAGGGGCTTGTAACCACTCTCAAGGGAAATTTAGCTAAAAAAAACTTACATAAAAAGCACATTCAAAACTTATTTTGTAATTTTAAGCCCTTCTTTGAGGGCAATTCGGCGTAAAAATACGCTTTAAACTTATCTTCCAATCTCTTTTTCGATGTATTTTATGATGATATATAGAGTAATTCTTTCTATCTACTTGCTTGGAAGCTTATTTTTGGGCTTTGGAGCTTTGCAGGCGCAGTCTATTGAGGGGGTATGGAAAACCATAGACGAGGAGAGCGGTGCAGAAAAATCGCATGTACAATTTTATAAAACCAAAAGTGGGAAGTACGCCGGCAAAGTTGTGAAAATCCTTGAAAAAGGGCAAGAAGATGCCCTTTGTGAGAAGTGTCCGGGCGACAAGAAGAACCAGCCCGTTCTCAACATGGTGATTGCCCAAGGTTTGGAGCAGCAAGGGAAAGAGTGGAAAAATGGGCGCATCCTCGACCCCGAAAAGGGCAAGGAATACAACTGCAAAGTATGGTTGGAAGATGAGAAAACTCTCAAAGTAAGAGGCTATTGGGGGCCTGTCTATCGTACACAAACTTGGTACAAGGTACTCTGAGCCTTGCGGTATATTCTTTCTATTCTCATCTTATTTTATTTATGGATTATCTTCGCGGACTGCTCGGTTTAGCAGTCTTTATTTTGGTAGCTTTGCTCTTCTCCAACAATCGTAAGCACATTGATTGGCGGCTCGTGGCCATCGGTTTGGTATTGCAGATGCTCTTTGGCTTTTTAGTTTTGGAAGTGGAAATAGTGCGCAAAGGCTTTGAGCATGTGAGCGAAGGCTTCGTAGTATTTTTAGATTTCTCACGGAGTGGGGCGGAGTTTCTTTTTGGCAGCCTCACCAACAGCAAAGACTTTGGCTTTATCTTCGCCTTTCAGGTGTTGCCCACTATCATCTTTTTTTCTACGGTATCGGCAGCCTTGTATTATTTGGGAGTGCTCCAAAAAATCGTATTTGCCATCGCTTGGGTGATGGCGCGCACCATGCGCCTTTCGGGCACAGAGAGCCTTTCGGCAGCCGGAAACATCTTCTTAGGCCAAACCGAAGCCCCGCTGCTGATTCGCCCTTTTATCAAAAACATGACCAAGTCGGAGCTGAACTGCCTCATGACGGGCGGTATGGCTACCTTGGCAGGAGGCGTACTGGCCGGATATGTTTCGTACTTGGGTGGCGACGACCCCGTGGAGCGTGCCCGCTTTGCTTCTTATCTCCTCAGCGCCTCTATTATGAATGCGCCCGCAGCCATTGTGATGTCCAAAATACTTTTTCCTGAAACCGAACCCGACAAGATAGACCGTAGTTTGCAGGTGTCAAAAGAAAGCTTGGGCGTAAATGTGATAGATGCCATGTCCACTGGTGCTGCCGAAGGGCTAAAGCTCGCGCTTAATGTAGGCGGTATGTTGCTGGCTTTTATTGCCGTAATCGCTCTTTTCAATCATCTTTTGGGCGTAGTAGGGGAGTGGATAGGCGTAAATGAGGCCATTGCAGCCAGTACCGACCAGCTTTTTGGCAAGCTTTCCTTGGAGTATCTTTTGGGTATTGTGGGCAAGCCTATCGCCTGGCTAATGGGTGTTGATTGGAACGAGTCTTTGGTAGTGGGTAGTCTGATTGGCCAGAAAACCACCATCAACGAGTTTATCGCCTATAAGCAGCTGGCCGATTACAAGGAGGCCGCAGCCATCAGCACCAAATCTATCTTTATTGCGACCTATGCCCTTTGTGGCTTTTCCAATTTCAGTTCTATCGCCATTCAGATTGGCGGTATTGGCAGTATGGCTCCTGAGCGCCAAGGCGACCTCTCGAAGCTGGGCATGCGTGCCTTGTTGGGAGCCAGCTTGGCCTGCTTTATGACGGCCACCATCGC
>DAIQNQ010000031.1:12296-17534 GCA_036788275.1 Thermonemataceae bacterium | reverse complement strand
GTAAAACAAGATTATAAAATCAAGTTATGGACAGCAAAGCATTCAGAGAGGAGGCGCATCGCTTGGTAGATTGGATGGCCGATTATTTTGAACAAATAGACGGCTACCCCGTGAAGTCGCAGGTACAGCCCGGCGATATTTACCGCCAATTGCCGCCCCAAGCGCCCCAAGAAGGAGAGGCCTTTGAGGCAATTTTTCAAGATTTTCAGAAGATTATCTTGCCCGGCATCACGCATTGGCAAAGCCCCTCTTTCTTTGCTTATTTCCCCGCCAACAACAGCTTTCCCTCGGTATTGGGCGAAATGCTCATGGCGGCTTTGGGCGCGCAATGTATGAGCTGGGAAACCTCGCCCGCTGCTGCCGAACTCGAAGAAAAAACCATGCATTGGCTCCGAGAGGCTATGGGCTTGCCCGATACTTGGGAGGGAGTGATTCAAGATACCGCCTCTACGGCTACGCTTTGCGCCCTGCTCTCGGCAAGGGAGCGTTTTTCCGATTTTCAAATCAATGAAAAGGGTTTTGCCCAAGCGCCTGTCTTTCGTATCTATGCCTCGGAGCAAATACACTCTTCTATCGAAAAAGATGTCAAAATAGCCGGATTCGGGCGCGAAAACTTGGTGTATATCCCCACCGACGAGGCTTTTGCCATGCGCGCGGAGGCACTTTTGGAGGCCATTGAGGCCGACCTCGCCGCAGGCTTACAGCCCCTCTGCGTAGTGGCTGCCTTGGGCACTACCAGCTCTACGGCCATAGACCCTCTCGCGGCCATCGCGGATATATGCCAAAAGCAACACCTTTGGCTACACGTAGATGCTGCTTATGCAGGTACGGCCACCATTTTGCCTGAATACCGCTGGATGCTCGAAGGCCTTGCGCAGGCAGACAGCTATGTGTTCAATCCGCACAAATGGATGATGGTGAATTTCGACTGTACGGCTTATTTCGTCAAAGAAAAAGAATGGCTGCTGCGCACCTTCGAGATTCTGCCCGAATACCTCAAAACCAAGGCTGACAAACAGGTAAACAATTACCGCGATTGGGGCATTCCCTTGGGGCGACGCTTCAGAGCGCTCAAATTGTGGTTCGTATTGAGAAGTTTTGGCATAGAGGGCATTCAGCAAAAAATCAGGCAGCATATCGCTTGGGCGCAGCGCTTGGAAAAAGAGATTGTTCAACAGCCTGATTTTGAAATCTTAGCACCTGTATCGCTCAATCTGGTATGCTTCCGCTATGCGCCTCAAGGAGACCATGACCTTAATGCCCTCAACGAAAAGCTGCTTCAAGCCATCAATGCTACCGGAAAGGCCTATCTCACACATACCAAGCTTCGTGGGCAATATACTCTCCGCATGGTAATCGCCCAAACCAACACCACTTGGGAACACGTAGCGGCAGCTTGGACGATGATACAGCACTTGGCACAAGCGCTCTTGGTAAAGGAAGCCTAAGCAAAACTGCACAAATAAAAGGAGCATTAAGAAATCAGTCTTAATGCTCCTTCACTTCTTAATGGTTTAAACCACAGTGCTAAGGGTTTTTGGCAACTTTCAGAATGCTGTGTCCCATCTTGTCGCGCTTGGTGAGCAAGTAACGCTCATTGTGCTTGTTGGGGGAGATTTCGATGGGTAAGGTCTCCACAATCTCCAAGCCGTAGCCAATCAGTCCGGTACGCTTCTTAGGATTATTAGAGATAAGCTTGATTTTACCAATGCCCAAATCACGCAAAATTTGTGCACCCACGCCATAGTCACGCTCATCCATCTTGAAACCCAGCTTTTCATTGGCCTCTACGGTATCAAAGCCTTGCTCTTGGAGCTTGTAAGCCTTGAGCTTGTTGATAAGCCCGATGCCTCTTCCTTCTTGGTTCATATACAAGACTACGCCTTTGCCTGCCTCTTCTACCATTTGCATGGCACGGTGCAGCTGAGGCCCGCAGTCGCAGCGGCAAGAGCCGAAAATATCACCCGTAACGCAAGAGGAATGTACACGCACCAATACTGGTTCATCGGCTTCCCATTGGCCTTTTACCAAGGCAAGGTGGATGTCGCCGGTATTGATTTGGCGGTAGGCCACCATATCGAAATCGCCCCATTCGGTAGGCATTTCCACACCAATTTCACATTTGATAAGGCTTTCGTGCTTGAGACGGTAGGCGATGAGGTCTTCGATAGAAATCAGCTTGAGGCCAAACTTATCAGCTATTTTTCTAAGATTGGGCAGGCGTGCCATGGAGCCGTCTTCGTTCATTACTTCAATCAATACACCCGCTTCTCTAAAGCCTGCCAACCTTGCCAAGTCCACAGTGGCCTCGGTGTGTCCGGCACGGCGCAATACTCCGCCTTCACGCGCTTTGAGGGGGTTGATATGGCCGGGTCGGCCAAGGTCTTCGGGTTTGGTGGCGGGGTCGGCCAAGGCTTTGATAGTTTTGGCACGGTCGTGTGCCGAGATACCCGTGGTACATCCGTGGCCGAGCAAATCCACCGTTACGGTGAAGGCTGTTTTGTTGGGGTCGGTATTTTTGCCTACCATCAGGTCGAGTTGCAGCTCTTGGCAGCGCTGCTCGGTGAGCGCTACGCAGAGGTATCCGCGGGCTTCTTTCACCATAAAATTAACGATTTCGGGGGTGATACTCTCGGCAGCACAGATAAAGTCGCCCTCATTTTCGCGATTTTCATCATCTACCACAATGATGATTTCGCCTCGCTTGATGGCTGCGATTCCTTCTTCTACGGAGTCGAGCCTGATTTTTTCTTCAGACATAGCTTGGGCTTAAAAAATATGGTTCAATCGGGTAAAATATCGAAATGAAAGATTTACTTTGTAAACATAAATTATCTTTCTTCTGTTTTTGAAAGATGCACAAAGATAGACTTTAAATTTCTAAAATATTCGTTTTATGGAGAAAATGCGTTCTACCACCGTTTTGGCGGTATTGCACCAAGGCAAGGTAGTAATAGGTGCCGACGGGCAGGCCTCTCTGGGCAATACAGTGATGAAGGGCAATGTGAAGAAAATAAGAAAGCTCAAAGAAGGCAAGATAGTGGTAGGCTTTGCGGGTTCTACTGCCGATGCTTTTATGCTTTTGGAGCTTTTTGAGGAGAAGCTCAATGCTTATGGCGGTATTTTGGAGCGGGCAGCCATCGAGCTGGCCAAGGAGTGGCGCAAAGACCGCTACCTGCGCCGCTTGGAGGCGATGATGATTGCTTGTTCTAAAGACGAGATTCTGATTATTTCGGGTACGGGTGATGTGCTCAAGCCCGATGATGGCATTGCGGCCATTGGCTCAGGCAGCATGTATGCCCGTGCGGCGGCCATTGCCCTTTGCAAAAAAGCCCCGAACTTAGATGCCAAAGAGATTGTGGAGGAAGCCCTGCATATTGCGGCAGATATTTGTATCTATACCAATCACGAGTTGAGTATCGAAGAGCCTCTCTAATATTTTAACCTAAACAAAAAGCGGCCAGACTCTTAAAATCTGGCCGCTTTTTGTATTTGTGCTAATAATACACCTGCAAATTTTTGGGATACTTCATGCTGTACCGAAGTACAAGCTTCTGGGTGCTTTGTGGCTCTACATTGATTTTCCATATCAATTTGCCCGTAACGGCATCGAAGCGTGCGCCAGTGGCTTCGAGGAGTTCTACTTCTACTTTGCTATTTTTGGAAACAGGAATCTGCTCTTCGATAGTAATGGTAATGCGCTCGCGTTTGGTATTGCGGATGGCAATTTCGTAGCCAAATTCTTCTTTGATATTGCTGCCCAGCACTTTTTTACTGGTAAAATCCTTGATTTTCTCTCTTTCGATCACTACCCGCTTGTCGCGCCCCAGCGATAGTACCAAGGTATCTTTGGTATTTTGGGCATTGAGGTAGCTTTCGCCGATATAGCTGCCTTCAAAATACACGTTGGCCGTACCAGAGAGCAGGTTGTATTTTTCCCAATCTACGAGCTGTGCCATCAGGAAAGCATCTTTGTCGAGCTTGGGCACGGCACTATGGGCATAAAAAGTACTTACGTCGTACTTCTTGATGTCCACGAGTTGGGGTTTGCCATCGGATAGAATAGTATAAGGCAGGGTAATCTCAAATTCCGTAGCAAGGGTATTTTCGGCTACTTCTGTAAACTCATCAAGGGTTTTACTTTTATCCATAGGTACATCACCCAAGCTTCTTTCGGTCTCGTCATAAGCAACGTCGGGTGCACTTTTGGCGGCTTCGGCGCGCTTGTTGCCGCTGGCATAGCTTTGCTTTTTATATTTGGCTTGCTGGTAAATATCTACATACCAAGGGCTTAGTTCCGGCTTATTGCCACCCACTGCCGGATTTCCGGTAGAGAGGGTGATTTTTACGTTTTTCCAGTCCACACCTGTATTTTGATATACATTGGCACGGTAGGAGAGCTGTACAGGGCTTTTAGAGTCTTTGGCACGAAGGTCGTAAGTAGGTTGCCAGCCTGCATCAGGTACGATATAAGCAAGCTCAAACTGGGCATTGGTAGGGGCATCGGCTTTTACTACTACAATAACTTCGCTGGTGGGCTTGTTGGCTTGGGCGTTTTCTTCTTTGATTTGTTGTTGGGTTTTTTGTACCGATTCGTTTGTTTTTTTTATTTCTTTGTCCAAATCAAGGATTTTTAAATTCACATCATTGAGGCGTACGCGATAGAAATCGGCAATTTCGCGGAGGTGCTGGGCAGATACGCCATTGTTTTCGCCACCTATTTTTTTGTTTTCAAGAATCATTTTTTCCTCTTCCTGCAAGATTCTCTTCTGCATTTGTAAGCGGCTGAGTTGGTCTTGGTGGCCTTCGAGTTCTCGTTCTAAGTTTTTGAGTTTTTGGGCTTTTTGTTGGCTGCGCATGTAGTTGATACGGTGCTTTACCGACATAATCGTAAGATTGCCCTTGGCGCTTACCTGAATGCTCTGCTGGAGCAGCTTGGTCGAAAGCTCCTCGAATACCAAGGTACTTGTACCGGCGGCGAGGGCTACTTGGGCGGTATTGAGCACTTGTGCGCGGTTGAGGAACACAGTTACTTCTTTGACTTGCGAGGCAATGTTGCGCTCATCTTGTGCATGCAGGCTGAGGGCTGTCAGGCAAAGCAGCCCGACGATGACGGAGAGGATTCTCATAGTGATACAATTATTGTTGATAAAAAGAATAATAAAGTGTAGAATGTACTCTCAATAATCGCATCTATTTTTGTGTAAGAGCAAAATGGCAATTATCAAGCCAAGCAGT
>DAIQNQ010000031.1:10787-12196 GCA_036788275.1 Thermonemataceae bacterium | reverse complement strand
AAGCCTTTTTTGCCAAATTCTTCATAAAATTCTAAGGAAATTTGTCCATATACAAAAGCGATACGTCCTTTGCCACGCCCTTTGGGGAAGGCTGCTACCTTTTGCCAAGCTTGTATCTCAGCCACAGAGGCTTGTAAGCCCAAGTTATAAGCGCTGGCCAAAAAAGCAATATCTGTTTTGCCAAAGTGCTTTTGGGCAACTTCATAAAAGGCATACAAATAGCGCAGCTGCCCACCAAAATCTTGCAAATTTTGTATGCGCTCTTGGCGCTGTGCGGTACTGTCTTGTGCCTTGGGCAAAATAGGATGCCTTTTTTCGAGCTTGTAGCGAAGCACCAGCGCTTCTAAATTCTCTATAAAAGAGGGTTTCATTTGGAAAATCCCAATCGAAAAATCGGCATAAGTACTGCCGTAGCGGGTGTAGAGGGCTTCGAGGACTTTGGTCTCAATAAAATCTTGCAGCAAATGGTGGCGCACCATCTCCGGAAAGCCAATGGCCAAAATGGCGGCAGCTTGCTTGTGGGGGAGATGTTGGCGAATGAGCGTCTTGTTGGCTTCTAAATGAGCCAAAGCTTGCTGGTAAGCTTGTGCGTGTTGCTGCCGAAAGCCCTGCTGGGCTTGCAGCCCCAAGCCTTGGCAAAAGAGTATTAGAAAAAGTATTTGACAGCGTTTCACGGGCTTAAAAAAACCTGCCCAAGCAAAACAAGGGCAGGTACATCAGGTATTTTGTTTGTTTATAAGAGTCTTTTACATCATTGAGAAGAAATCTTTGTCCAAAGATTTGCCGCGTTCGGCTTTCTCACTGCCTGCTTCATTGAAGAGGAACACATAAATAATTTTGTTTTCTACTTCGAGCTTGCCCGACATCATCTCTACCGGATACACACCGCCTTGGTGGTCTATCACCTTGCCTACTACATTTTGGGTAAAGGACTTGTAGCTCAGTTCAAAGCGACGCTTCTTGAGGTCTATTACGTTGTTGTAGTCAGTTTCGATAAGCACATCTACCGACTGGCCTTCGAGCTCTTGGCGGGTATAGCCAAAGCGTTTGAGGATATAATTATTCACCTTCGTAATGATAAAGCGCTCATTGGTAAGAATGATGCCCTCGTACATACGATTGATGATGGTCTGATATACGTGTGCTTCTTCGGCTACGCTGTTGAGTTTCTCTTCAAACTGCTTCACCCAATTTTCGTAGCTATCAATTTTACGTTTGAGTTCTGCCTCTTTGAGTTGCAGTTTTTCGGCCATATCGCGAGAGGCTGCCAAAAGCTTGGCGTTTTTCTCATTGGCTTTTACGGCAGCAATGGTGGTAGCGATGCGTCGAGAAAGGCGCTCGATGAAATCTATTTCGTAATCTTCATATTGTTTGAATGAAACCAACTCAATCACACCTTCAATATTATT
>DAIQNQ010000031.1:3461-10687 GCA_036788275.1 Thermonemataceae bacterium | reverse complement strand
GTATAAGTAACCAGCGTAGAGATAATCTCATAAGATTGGCGCTCAAGGTTGTTGTAGTTATTTTTGAGGATTTCCCCAAACAAAGCCAAACCTTCTGAAGCCCAAGTACGCTTGGCCTCTTCGCGGGCGAAGTTTTCGAGTTGCACGTTGCGTTCTTCTGCTTCGGCAATGCTGGTTTTGAGCTTGGTAAGCATCACCTTGAAGTTTTTGGCCAGATTGCCTACTTCATCTTCTGAGTCAATTTTATCAAGTAATTGTTCTTGTCCGCGCAAGCCTTTTACTACCGACTGCGTGATACGGTCGAGCACTTCGATAGGACGAGAAACACTGTAAGCAAAAAATACCGCAAAGATAGTCGCTGTAATGAGCATTACGACGATGGCAGAAATTACAATAAGTTTTGCCTGCCAAATCAATTCTTCGGTATGCAAGGACACAAGAACATCTACTTTGCTCACTTCATCATCGAGCCTTTTCATGCTTTTGTTAAGCTGCCCTCTGATACCGCTCTCTTCGGAGAGACCTATTTCTTTTTCTACGATTACGATGCGGTCAAAGTGCTTTTCGTAGTTTTTGATAGTAGCAATCAGATTCTCTTTGTCGGCAATAGAGTCATTGCTTTTGAGCGCGCCAATAATATCAGCAGCCGTGGCATGCAACTTATTGATGTAGTCAATTTCCTTACGAATAATGAAATCTTTTTCGTGGCGGCGCAAAGTAAGCAGCTGCGCTTCATCAATCACCTCTTGGAGGGCTTCGAGTTGGTGGGCGTACTCACGCATTTCACCTTCCAAGCCATAGTCTTTAAATCCTCTGTAACGTACTTTTTCTACCAATTGCTGAAACACCTGCTGATAGCTTTGCCAGGCTTCTTGGCTTTTGTTCAGAGGCTCTTCCAAAGCCAATTCCTTGGTGATTTCGTGATTTTTGAGGAGCTTAAATCCTTTTTCAGTTTGCTCTTTTACAGCCAAAAACTCTGCGGTAGTACCGCTTTTGTCGTTGCGCATGTAGTCGCTGCTTTTGGCATCATTGGCCAAGTAATCTTTCTGCAAACCTTTGGCTTTGAGCGTAAGATTTTTGAGCTGCTCCACTTCGCTGCGATAGCTTTGGTAATTGGTAATATTTCGTAAATACAAATAAGAAATACCCCCAATGACTCCTGCAGAAAGAATCAGGAAGAAAAAAGCCAGAAAGAGCTTTGTTTTGATTTTGTGGGTATGAATCATCATATATGTAAAAATTTAATTATATCTTAATCCTCTTCTTCTAAGCTGAAAGCATACAAAGTATCATCTAAACGAAGCGTATTGTTTTGGTAATCTTTTACAAATTTCCCAATTACCTCTCCCGTAATCTCATCTACATTCAGGCTGGCATTCAGTACCACCCATTCCTCATCTTCGTCTTCTATTTCCACAAACTCGTGTACCTTCATCAGTCCTTCGGCTTCCAGTTCTGCGATGATGGTTGCTCTTTCCTCTTCCAATTCCTCGTCTTCTTCCTCAATGCTTTCCCAACCTGCATAGTCGGGGTAGAGCTTCATCAGTTGTGTGTCGGCAGCTTCATGCAAGGTACTTGCATAGTGAAGCGGCAAGGTATAAATAGTGGCATCAAAGGCTTTTTCTACTCCTTGATGCTTGGCTATAAAATACACAGTGGCGAAGTCATCGCTATGCTCTTCGCCGGGGCTGTACAGCCAATTTCTTTTCGACATTGCCAAGTGCTCTCGCAATTGAGCAATACTTTGGATTTCAGAGTGTTGTTGAGCCTTTTCCACGATTTAAAATTAAAGATAAAAAATGAGAGTTACAAGTTTTGGGTAGGAAGTTTTATGAAGGCAATGAAAAAACAGTATCCAAAGCGGAAATGTTCTCACCACTGTATTTTCTCTTTGTTAAGAAAAGCAGCAATGCCCTTGCGGCAGTCGCTGCTTTCGCGGGCATGGGCATTTTGGGTGGCTGCCCAGTGCAGCGCCTCGGTAAGTGGCAGCTCTTGTACCTTGGCAATGAGGTTTTTGGTACTTTGCATGGCTTGGGCGGAGTTGAGCTGGCAAAGGCGCTCAGCATACTGGCGCACGCGCTCTGGCAGTTCCTCGGCTTCTACCACATAGTTGATAAGGCCGAATTGGCAGGCTTGCTCTGCGCTGATAAGTTCTCCCGAAAGGAGCAGTTCTTTGCCGCGGGCTTCGCCTATTTTGCGGAGCAAAAAGAAACTCACAATGGCCGGAATAAAGCCGATACGCACTTCGGTATAGCCAAACTGTGCTTTGGGAGCGGCAAACACGATGTCGCATACTGCCGCCAAGCCGCAGCCTCCGGCAATGGCGTGGCCGTGTACTTGGGCGATGACTACCTTGGGGTGTGTGTAGATTTCCTCAAAAAGGGCTTTGAGCTGCGAGGAGTCGGCCAAATTTTCTTCAAAGGTATTTTTTTGTAATTGTTGCAGATAAGCCAAGTCGGCTCCCGCACAAAATACCTCGCCTGTGGCCTGCAATACAATCACCTTGGCGCTGCTATCTTCGGCAGCCTTGGCAAAGGCCGTGCGCAGGTCTTGCACAAAGTGGTCGTTGAGGGCATTGCGCTTTTCGGGGCGGTTGAGGGTGATATAAGCCACCTGATGGCGCACTTCGTATTGTACCAATGCTTCCATAGAGAATTGCTTGGGGACGGAGATAAAACAGAGGCATCAAATTACGGGAGAAAACTTGTGAAAACCAATCTTTCGCACGTATCTTTGCCTCTCATTCACCATCAAGGCAGTTGTAGGCCTTGGTGCTAAACTTTCAAAATTTTTATGAGCCAAATCGCAATTACCCTCCCCGATGGAGCGGTGAAACATTTCCCCCAAGGCAGCACCGCCTTGGACGTAGCCCTCAGCATCAGCGAGGGGCTGGCACGCAATGTATTGGCGGCCAAAGTAAATGGACAAGTGCAAGATGCCTCGCTGCCCATCACCACCGATGCCCACTTGCAGCTGCTCACTTGGAAAGACACAGAAGGCAAAAACACCTTCTGGCACTCTTCGGCGCACTTGATGGCCGAGGCGCTGGAGGCTTTGTACCCGGGCGTAAAATTTGGCATTGGGCCGGCCATTGAGCAGGGTTTTTACTATGATATTGATTTGGGCGAAAGCACCCTCTCGCAAAATGATTTTGAGAAAATAGAGCAAAAAATCCTCGAACTTGCCCGTCAGAAAAATAACTACGAGCGCAGCGCCATCTCGAAGGCCGATGCCATCGCTTATTTCGAGCAAAAGCAAGACCCTTACAAGCTGGAGCTTTTGGAGGGCTTGGAAGACGGACAGATTACTTTTTACCAACAAGGCAATTTTACAGACTTGTGTCGTGGGCCGCATATTCCGCACACAGGCTTTATCAAGGCCGTAAAGCTGCTCAATGTGGCCGGAGCTTATTGGCGCGGCGATGTATCGCGCAAGCAGCTTACCCGCATTTATGCCATCACCTTCCCCCAAGACAAAGAGCTGAAAGAGTACCTCCACCTGCTCGAAGAGGCCAAAAAACGCGACCACCGCAAGCTGGGGCAGGAGTTGGAGCTTTTTGTATTTTCGGAAAATGTAGGCAAGGGCTTGCCGCTGTGGCTGCCCAAGGGCACTTTGCTACGCGAGCGCTTGGAGCAATTTATGCGCCGTGCGCAGCTCAAATCGGGCTATCAGGCGGTGGTTACGCCGCATATCGGGAGCAAAAAACTCTACGAAATTTCGGGACACTGGGACAAATACGGAGCCGACTCTTTCCAACCCATCCACACCCCCGAAGAAGATGAGCTTTTTATGCTCAAACCGATGAACTGCCCGCATCACTGCGAAATCTACAAATCGCGCCCACGCTCTTACAAAGACCTGCCCCTGCGCTTGGCGGAGTTTGGTACGGTGTATCGCTACGAGCAAAGCGGCGAGCTGCATGGGCTTACCCGTGTACGCGGTTTTACGCAAGACGATGCCCACATTTTCTGTCGCCCCGAACAAGTAAAGGAGGAGTTTGCCAAAGTGATAGATTTGGTGCTTTATGTGTTTCGTGCTTTGGGCTTCGAGGAATATACCGCACAGGTATCGGTACGCGACCCCGAAGAAATGAAAAAGCCCGCCGGAACTTCTAAATACGTGGGTGACCCTGCCGATTGGGACAGGGCGGAGCGCGAAATCATGGAAGTGGCTTCCGAAAAAGGCTTGAAATTCGTAGTAGAAGAAGGCGAAGCAGCTTTCTACGGGCCTAAGTTGGATTTTATGGTGAAAGATGCGCTGGGTCGCCGCTGGCAGCTGGGTACGATACAGGTGGACTATCAGTTGCCCAAGCGCTTTCAATTAGAATATATCGGTTCCGACAACCAAAAGCACCAGCCCGTGATGATTCACCGTGCGCCTTTTGGCTCTTTGGAGCGTTTTGTGGCGGTATTGATAGAGCATTGCGGCGGCAATTTCCCGCTTTGGCTTGCACCGGAGCAAATGACCATCTTGCCTATTTCTGAAAAATACCACGACTATGCCCAAGAAGTATATCGCCACTTGGAGCAAATGGACATCAGAGGAGAGGTAGATGAGCGCGACGAAAAGATAGGCCGCAAAATCAGAGATGCCGAGATGAAGAAAATTCCCTATATGTTTATCGTGGGCGAAAAAGAGCAGGCCGAAGGCAAAATATCGGTGCGCAAACACGGCGAGGGCGACTTAGGAAGCCTGACGATAGAGGAGTTTGTGGCGCGCTTCAGGGCCGAAACCAAAGTAGCAGAGATTTAAAATCTTTGGCAAAGTATCTTCAAAGGCTGCTTTCCATACGGAAGGCAGCCTTTTTTTGTACAAAAAAGCAGAAAGGAAAAACATTCTTTTGGCAAAAATCATTATCTTCACTCAAGCAAAAGCTTTTGTGTCTCAAATTTAGCCCCTTCCTTTTATGGAATCCAATATCGAAAACCGCCACAATGCCATTCAGCAGCCTACCGAAGTACTGCTGCGCGAGATAGATATGGAAAATTATATCCGTGAGCAACTCCACGAAACCCAAATCTATTTCGATTACAACCTCATTCCCCAAGCCGAGAGCAAAATTCCCCTTATTCGCCTCGACCTCATCACCATCAACAAAGAACACAACCAGAAATTTCTCTTTCATTCGCTTTCGGGAGGGAGTAAAATCTCCATTTTGGAAGATATGATTACCTACATCAAGGAGTTTAATAAAAATTTGGAAAGCTATGAAATCCAATGGCTCGACAGCCTTCACAATGCTCGCACACAAACCTCTTGGTTTCGGGGCAAAGACATTTTTGATGTGCTGAACAAGTTTTATTACGACAAAGAGAAAAGCAGATTCAAAATTCTCAAAATCAAACTAATGCCCGAAGCCTAAATCTCTACCTTATGCGCTTGTTCTTTACCGCTGCTCTTGCTTCATTATACTTATTACAGGCCAATGCACAACAAGCCCGCCTGACGGAATACGCAACACAAAACTACTTGAAACTTGTAGAGAACCGAGGCCAATGGGATGCGCAAATTGCCTATCGGGCAGAGATTCCTTCGGGTTTCCTCTTCCTCAAAGCGGGCGCTTTTCAATATACCTTCTACGAAGCCGACAAAATCCGTCCTGACCATGCCACCGCACCCACAGGCACACAGCGCGTGGCCTTGCCCGAAGAGGGGATTCGGGCGCATGGCGTAGAAGTAGAGTTTGTAGGCAGTAACTTGCAAGCCAAAATGCAGGGCAGCCAGCAGCACCGTGAGCGCTTCCACTACTACTTGGGGCATCAGCAGGCGGCCAATGTGCCTGCTTATCAGGCTGTAAGCTACCAAGACATTTACCCGCATACGCAGTTGCGTATTTTTGAGCAGGGCAATCAGATAAAATATGAGTTTGAACTTGCCCCACAAGCCGACCCCAAAAAGATACGCTTGCGCTATCGCCACGCCAGCCGCTTGCGTTTGGAAGGGGGTGATTTGATAGTGAGTACCTTGCTGGGCGACATTATCGAAAAAGCCCCTTACAGCTACCAAGTGGTAGAGGGCAAAAGAGTAGTTGTACCCTCGGAGTTTGTATTGCAAGGCGAAGTGCTCTCTTTTCGTTTTCCCAAAGGCTACCGCAAAGACCTGCCTTTGGTGATAGACCCAAGCTTGGTATTTGCCACCTATTCGGGCGCGGTGTCCGACCATTGGGGCTATACGGCCACCTTCGACTCACAGGGCAACCTCTATGCGGGTGGGGCAGTATTTGGGGCTGATTTTCCGGCCACTGCTGGCGTATTTCAGATAAGTCCCGGTGGGGTGGGGGCAGGGCTTACCGATATTGCTATTATGAAGTTCAATCCCAATGGCACAACCTTGCTCTATGCGGCCTTTTTGGGAGGCAACTCCTCGGAGTCGCCACACAGCTTGATTGCCGATAGCCAAGACAACCTCTTGGTCTTAGGCTCTACCAGTTCGCCCGATTATCCTACCACCACAGGCGCTTCCGACAACAGCTTTAATGGCGGAGGAAGCCTTGCCGTGGTGGGTCTAAGCTATCCGAATGGGAGCGATTTGGTGATTTCTAAAATTAGCGCCGATGGCAGCCAGCTTTTGGCCTCTACCTTTTTGGGGGGCAGTGGCAACGATGGTATCAATGACAATACAGATACCTTCTTCAAAAACTATGGTGATGAACTCCGCGGCGACATCAGCGTAGATGCCAACGACTTTGTATATATTGCTACTGTTACCAATTCTGTGAGTATTGCGGGTGTGAGCGGTACTTTGTCGGGCACACACGATGGCTTGGTCGTCAAATTCAATCCTACACTTCAAAATATTGTATGGGGGCGCTATTTGGGCGGCAGCGCTTTCGATGCCGCCCTTTCGCTCAAGGTCAATGCGGCGGGCGAAGTTTTTGTGGCCGGAGCTACACGCAGCAACAACCTTCCGCTTAGTGCCGCTACTTTCAATGCGGCGGCTTTGGGCGATGACGACGGCTTTATGGCCAAATACAGCAGCGACGGCACGCTCTTGGCCACCACTTATATCGGTACGGCCAATGCCGACCAGTTATTTTTCTTGGATTTTGATACCCAAGGCAATGTCTTTGTATTGGGGCAGTCTTTTGGCAACTATCCCGTAGTAAAGCCCGCCGCCCAAGCCCCTGAAGTACCCACTTACAGCAATACCAATGGGCGCGTATTTGTACAAAAACTCAATCAGAATCTCCAAAGCGATGCCCAGTCTTTCTCTACGGTGATTGGCGC
>DAIQNQ010000031.1:0-3361 GCA_036788275.1 Thermonemataceae bacterium | reverse complement strand
AACTCAATCAGAATCTCCAAAGCGATGCCCAGTCTTTCTCTACGGTGATTGGCGCAGGACGTACCACACCTGATATTTCGCCCACAGCTTTTCTCATCAATGAGTGTAATCAAATCTATATAGCCGGTTGGGGAGGCATTACCAACCGCGGCTCGGGCAGGGGCTTTGGCGGAAGCAGCACGAACAATCTGCCTCTTACGCCCGATGCAGTACAAAGCACTACCAGTGGCAATAACTTTTATTTTATGGTGCTCGAAGAAGATGCGCGGGGCAATGCACCGCTCTATGCTACCTATTTGGGCAGCAGCAACAGCACTGTAAGCGACCACGTGGATGGCGGTACGAGCCGTTTTTCTAAAGATGGTACGGTCTATCATGCCGTATGCTCTTGTAAGGAGCGGGCGCTGCCGGGCTCGGCCAATCCGCCCGGTACGGTGGACTTTCCTGTAACTGCCGGAGCATACTCCACGGTGCATCGCAGTAGTAACTGCAACAATGCCGCCTTTAAGTTTGACTTTGGACTGAATGTGGATTTTGATATTTTGGAGGAAGAAAGCAGTATCAGCGTGATTAATGCAGGCAGCACTTGTCAGGCCAAGATTTTCTTCGACTTTCGGGCTTCCGGTGAGAGCACTTGGGAATGGCGCATTTTCAGAAATGGCACGTTGCTTTTTAGTGAAACAGAAGAGCGCGATTTTGATTATACCTTGGAGCAGCCGGGCAGCTATGAGGTAGAGCTTGTGATTAGAAGTGAAGCCTCTTGCGCCAAAGAACGACGTATTACAAAGACCTTCGAGGTTTTTTTACCGGAGTTTCGCTTAGAAGCCGAGCCATCCCGTATTTGTGAGGGCGACTTGATAACGCTGCGTGCATTGGCCAATAATACCAATGGCACACTGCTCTACGAATGGCTGGGGGCTACCGAAATCGCCAGCTTTACCGACCCTACGCAGGTGAACAATCCGCTGGTGCAGGCCGCTCCCACCCAAAATACTACTTATCGTATGCGCTTCCGCGACGACCAATGCGAGCGTATTGAGGAAATTCAGGTAGAAGTATTGCCTGCTTTTGCTGTGGATTTTGAGATACAGGCATTCAGAGAGTGCAATACCAATGGCTCGGTGGCAGTGCAGCTGCCCGGTTATAATCCGACACTGCGCTATGAGTACAATATGGGTGATGGGACGGTGCTGTTGAACCCGGGAGCGAGTTTTTCTTATCAATACCAGCAAGCAGGTATTTACGGTGTTGTTTTGCAGATTACCGATGAAGTTACCACTTGCAGCTACAGCTTGGCCAAAACGGTAGAGATAAAAGAGGGCTTCAGGGATTTGAGCAATGTGATTACGCCCAATGGCGATGGCGTGAACGACACTTTCAGGCTGCCCGATGAGGTAACACAATACAAGCTGGAGATATTCAATCGTTGGGGAACAAAGCTCTTTGAAGCCAATCCCTACACGAATAACTGGGGAGGGGGCGTGGAAACGGGTATTTACTATTATTTGCTTACCTCACCTGCCGGGGTGTTTTGCAAAGGCTGGATTCAGGTATTGCGTTAGCCAAGCTCTTTAAGGAATTTAGCGGCATTTTTGAGAATATCGGTAATATCCACACTGATACCCGTAATACCGATAATCTCGCCTTGCTCATTGAGTGTAGGATGGTAAGCCACACGCCAGTATTTATTGTCCAATTTGAGTACATCAGCAAAGCTCTCGCCAAGCAAAGCCCTGCGCACATTGTCTATGGCGCGTTGGTTGCCTTTAAAAAACTCGAAGGCATTGCGGGTACGTAATTTCTTGGTATGGATTCCCATAATCTTGAGCGATTTTTTGTTGGGAAGGATAAAAAAACCATACTTGTCAATAACAAAAGAAATGACGTAATCATTGGAAATGATTTGCTGAAGGCGGAAATTTTCCTCCTTGATATTGAGGTGCTCGTCCACCAAGCGCTCCCCAATTTTATTCAATAATTCAAAATCTTCCATAGCAGGAATTTCAGATACCAAAAATTAAAAATACAGTCCTATCAAATAGCCATCAATGATTGGAGACCTTATTTTATAGGACGTTTTGTAGATAAGGGCAAGTGATTGTGCAATTTTAGATGCAATATAGCTGAAAGTTAGGAACTTGTCGCTGTGTTTTAGTTTCAAAACATACAACCCTCATGAAACCTGATTTGTTAGCAAATATTGCCTCAGTCGAAGTGTTTTTTGATAAATCCATCAAAGCCAGCATTTTTCACTTGTGGCAGAAAGGCTTCGGCTTGGCTACGCTCTGCAAAAGCTCCTACCAACACCCGATAAACCCTTTTGTTGCTCCAGCCCACTTGTATATACACCTCTTCAAAACCCGCTTGCAAAACGCTTTTGCTGAGGTCTTTGGCATTCTCCAAATCTTCGTAGGAGCCTACTTGTACCCCCAAACCTTTGGGATAGCGCTGCGTGCCCCAGAGGCTGTAAGTTTTGCCTGTTAGAAAAGCTTCGTTTGTAGCAGTTTCGGTAGGTGTAGTTGTTTCTGTGGGTTCTGTGGGACTGGCAGGCGTGGGATTATCGGCTTCTACCTTGCCGTTTTCGCCGATTACTTCGATACGCACTGGAGCGGTACCTACTTTGATGAGGTCTATCTGTTCGGCAGCACTTCGGGAGAGGTCTATGATGCGGTTGTGGGCATAAGGGCCGCGGTCGTTGATACGGATAACCACCGAGCGGTTGTTGCTGAGGTTGGTAACGCGCACCATTGAGTTGAATTTGAGGGTTTTGTGTGCGCCTGTAAGCTTGCGGTTATCGAAGATTTCGCCGTTGGCCGTTTTGCGACCGTTGAATTTGTTGGCGTAATAAGAGGCGCGCCCTTTTTCTTTGTAGCCCGTTTGTGCGAGAGATTCTCCAAAGGAGAAGCACATCAAAAGACACAGGGCGAGGCTTATCTCAATCACTTTCATAGAGGCTTGTTTGAATGGCTGATAGCAAATACTTGCGAGATACTGTTTTCCAAAATCAATCCAAAGATGCTAAAATTTTAGATTTTATGCTGCTTTTTATCAAAAAACCTTTGAAACTGCTGTGGGGACAGCCGAAAAGTAAATGAAGAAATATTTGAGAAGTATTTTGCTTTTTATATCTTGCATAACCTCCAAAACCTGATAATACCTATGGACACCTCTTCCAATACCCCTCCTCAAAGCCGCCAAAGCCCTCTTGCCACGATTTTTGTATCTGTGGGTGTTTTGCTCAACTTTTTTGCTGTACCGCTATTGGGCGATACAGCGTTCGCTTGGGCGCTGAGAATCTTGGGTGTATTCCTCTCCCTTTTTGGGGCGGGCTTGCACCTGCGTATTTATTGGCTACAAAAGA
>DAIQNQ010000030.1:12169-23414 GCA_036788275.1 Thermonemataceae bacterium | reverse complement strand
TTCATAGGCGCAGCCACCACCATATTCGGAATACAACGCATATAGGCAATATCATAAGCGCCGTGGTGCGTAGGGCCATCGGCTCCGGCAAATCCCGCACGGTCGAGACAGAAAATCACAGGCAACTCCTGCAAGCATACATCGTGTATCACTTGGTCGTAGGCGCGCTGCATAAAAGTAGAGTAGATATTGCAGAAGGCAATCTGCCCTTGGGTAGCCAATCCCGCCGAGAAAGTAACGGCATGTTGCTCACAAATCCCTACGTCGAAAGCCCTGTCCGGCATTTCTTTCATCATGATATTCAGCGAAGAGCCAGAAGGCATGGCAGGCGTAATGCCCATCACCTTGTCGTTCATTTTGGCCAACTCTACAAGGGTATGGCCGAATACATCTTGGTATTTGGGTGCTTGGGGCGTATCATAAACTTTTTTAACAATTTCCCCTGTATTTTTATTGAAAAGCCCCGGGGCGTGCCATTTGGTTTGGTCTTGCTCGGCGAGGGCATAGCCTTTGCCTTTTACGGTTACGCAATGCAAGATTTTCGGGCCGGGTATTTTCTTTAGGTCAGAGAGTACGTGGTAGAGGTGGTCTATGTCGTGGCCATCAACAGGGCCGAAGTAGCGGAGATTGAGCGATTCAAAAAGGTTGCTATTCTTGAGTAAAGTCCCCTTGATAGCACCTTCCACTTTAGAAACCACTTCTTGGGCAGTTTTACCAAAAATACTCATCTTGCCCAGCAAGTTCCACACCTCATCTTTCAGCTTGTTATAAGTGCCCGAGGTCGTAATATCGGTCAGATAGTCTTTCAATGCACCCACATTAGGGTCTATGGACATGCAGTTATCATTCAGAATAATCAGCAAATTGGCATCAGAAGCGCCTGCATTGTTCATTCCCTCAAAGGCGATACCTCCCGTAAGCGAGCCGTCGCCAATCACGGCGATATGCTGCTTTTGGTGTAGCCCTTGGTATTTGGAGGCTACGGCCATACCCAAAGCCGCCGAGATAGAAGTAGAGGAGTGCCCTACGCCAAAGGTATCGTAGATACTTTCTTTGCGCTTCGGAAAACCCGAAATACCGCCATAAACCCGATTGGTGTGAAATCTATCTCTTCTTTCGGTCAGAATCTTGTGCCCGTAAGCCTGATGCCCCACATCCCACACAAGTTGGTCTTCGGGCGTATTAAACACATAGTGCAGGGCTACGGTAAGTTCCACCACCCCAAGACTTGCGCTAAAATGACCGCCATTTACAGATACGGTATCAATAATATATTGCCTGAGTTCTTGAGTAACTTGTAGAAGCTGAGTAGGAGAGAGCTTTCTCAAATCTGCTGGATTCTGAATCTCCGCGAGCAGCGGGCCGGGTTGTATGAGCATAATAAAAAATACTTTTAATTATCAAGTGTAAAACCACAAAAGGTTTCAATTGTTTGTAAATGCCTTAAAATGGGATATACAAGTTCCAAAAGAATTGTTTAAGTTCGGACAATATCTCGAAAAATCCAAATTGTAAGAAAAAATATCAGGAATTACGTTACAAAAAGCAACACTTTGTTGAGAAAGCACACAGCTTCAATTGTTCCAATGCGTGGTATTGAGCATGTGCATTACATCTTTTTTGATAAACTCTATCACTGGTGCGAGGGAGTCGTTTTGGGTGGCAGTGCGAAAATACACTGCGCCGCGTAAAAAGTGGCGTGTAGAATCGGTAGTATAAAATTGAAACTGGCTGGGCACTTCGCCTGTCAGTTCCATAATCATAGCTTTTTGGCCGTGTGTATTTTTGAAAACCGTTTCTTGTATCGAATAAGCTTTGATTTGGTGCTTAGAGAGCAGGTGGTAGGAGTCGTTGATAAGCTCCGAAAGCTGCTGCTCGGTATTTTGTCGGATGTCTTTGTAAGTAAGCTGTATTTCGGCGCGGGCAAACTGCGGGTAAATCACGTGAATCCAGTAACGCTCGGCCATCCAAGAGGTATCCTTACGGATAATGGCGTGCTTGGAGTATTCCAAGGCATAGGGAAAGCTGTCGGACAAGGCCTGATAGCCCGGCTCGGGCAGGTCTATACGCGGAAAGCCCTTGGGCTTGGGCACATAGCTTAGATCTTCTTCGCAGGCGCAAAGCATTGTAAGAGAAACACAAAAAAATAGGAGCAAAGAAGGGATACGCATAAATCTTTCTTGTATGTGGGGAAGGATAAAAATGATGTTTGGCTGCTCAATAATAATGTTTTGGCAGCCAAACATATTTCTACTTATTTAAAATAGCGAAAATCTTGCCCGTTTTTGATTTGGAGCAATGCCTCGTACATCAAGCGGATAATATTTTCCACATCGTCTTTGTGTACGGTTTCCACAGTGGTATGCATGTATTTGAGTGGCAGGGAGATCAAGGCCGAAGGAATGCCCGCACCGGAATAAGCAAAAGAGTCGGTATCTGTACCCGTAGAGCGCGACACGGCGGCACGTTGGTAAGGAATCTTCTTCTTTTCGGCCACCTCAAAGAGCATTTTCAGCACATTGGTTTGTACCGCAGGCCCAAAGGTAAGCACCGGCCCTTTGCCGGCAGTAAAGTCGCCATCAATGGTTTTGTTGTAGAGGGGTGCTTGGGTATCGTGGCATACATCGGTAATGAGTGCCACATTGGGTTTGATGGCTGCGGCCACCATTTCGGCACCACGCAAGCCAATTTCTTCCTGTACGCAGTTGGCGATATACAGGCCAAAGGGAAGCTTTTTCTTGTTTTCTTTTAGCAGGCGGGCTACTTGGGCAATCATATAGCCGCCGATGCGGTTGTCTAAGGCGCGGCCTACGTAATAACGATTGTTCAGTTCTGTGAAGTCGGCATCGAAAGTAACCACCGAACCTACATTTACACCCATATCGAGTACTTCCTGCTTGTTGGCTGCCCCAATGTCAATATAAATATTCTTGATTTCAGGCATCGGGTCGCGGTCTTTCTCGTGGCGCACGTGGATGGCTGGCCAGCCAAATACGCCTTTTACCGTGCCCTTGTCGGTATGGATATTGGCGCGCATCGAGGGAGCAATCACGGCATCAGAGCCGCCGTTTCTCCTTACGAAGATATAGCCCTTGTCATCAATATAATTTACAAACCACGAAATCTCGTCGGCGTGGGCTTCTATTACCACTTTGTATTCGGCTTTGGGATTGACAATACCCACTACGCTGCCGTAGGCATCTACATAGTAATCGTCAATATAAGGTTTGATGTATTCCAACCAGATTTTTTGTCCTGCCGACTCGAAGCCCGTAGGCGAGGCATTGTTGAGGTATTTTTCTAAAAAAGCGCTGCTACTTTGCTTGCTCATATCAGATGTTCGGTTTTTATGATATACTGAAAAATATTTACTTTTAAATTATTCTCCAAAAGCTCATCTTGTAGGACTTTGGGGAAGATACATTGACATGCTATTTACTTTAAAATTCCCCTCCTTTGAAAGGAGGGGTTAGGGGTGGTTCTAAAGGCCTTTTTTACAAAACCATTTTGTTCTGGGTATAAGAGCGGGCTTTATTGCCAGCTTTCCTTCAAAAATCGGGCGGTATAGTTCTCTTTTTGTTTCAAAAGCGCTTCCGGTGTACCTTCAAAGCACACTTGGCCGCCCTGCTTGCCGCCTTCTGGGCCGAGGTCTATCACCCAGTCGGCACTCTTGATTACCTCCATATTGTGTTCGATAATCAGCACCGTATTGCCTTGCTCAATGAGGGCATTGATGGCTTTGAGCAGCTTCTTGATGTCGTGAAAGTGCAGGCCCGTAGTAGGCTCATCGAAGATAAAAAGCGTATTTTTGGTGTGATTGTTCCCTTTCTCCAAAAAAGTAGCCAGTTTCACTCTTTGGGCTTCGCCACCACTCAAGGTGCTCGACGACTGCCCCAAGCGCACATAGCCCAAGCCTACTTCTTGGAGGGGACTGATGCGGTCGGAGATTTTTTTCTGCCCTTTAAAAAAGACCATCGCTTCATCTACGGTCATATCCAAAATATCAGCAATGTGTTTTTCTTGAAAAGTTACGTCCAATATCTCCGACTTAAAGCGCTTGCCCTTACACACCTCGCAGGTAAGGTGTACATCGGCCATAAACTGCATTTCTACCTTGATGAAGCCCTCGCCCTCGCAGGCATCGCAGCGGCCTTCGCCAATGTTGAAAGAGAAGTGCCCGGCCTTGTAGCCACGGGTTTTGGAGATGGTCTGTGAAGCAAAAAGCTCTCTGATGGCATCATAAGCCTTGATATAAGTAACGGGATTGGAGCGGGTGGACTTGCCGATGGGATTTTGATCCACAAACTCTACCCCTTTTACCAAATTGACACTGCCTTCTAAGCTGTTGAACTTACCCATCTGCTCGCCAAAGCTCTGCTGCAAGGCACGCGCTACTGCCGGATACAGAATATTGCGAATCAGTGTGGACTTGCCCGAGCCCGACACACCCGTAACCACCGTAAGCACCCCCAGTGGGAAATTTACGTCTATATTTTTAAGATTGTTTTCGCGTGCGCCTTTGATCACAAGGCTGTTGGAGAAATTCCTTCGCACCTTGGGGATTTCGATGCGCTCTTCGCCTTTCAGAAAGCGGAGCGTGTGCGACTGCCCCGAAGGCACTTGTGCCATATCGGCCAATGTCCCCTGAAAAACCAAATGTCCGCCTTGTTGCCCTGCTTCCGGCCCGATGTCTATAATCTGGTCGGCGGCTTTCATCACTTCCTCTTCGTGCTCCACCACTATCACGGTATTGCCCAAATCGCGCAGGGCTTTGAGTACCTCGATGAGGCGGGCGGTATCGCGGGGGTGCAGGCCGATGCTTGGCTCATCGAGAATGTACATAGAGCCTACCAAGGCACTGCCCAAAGAAGTGGCCAATTTGATGCGTTGAAACTCTCCACCCGAAAGCGAGGCCGTAAGGCGGTTGAGGGTAAGGTAGCTGAGGCCTACTTTTTGGAGGAAATCCAAGCGGCTTTTGATTTCGGCGATAATTCTCTTCGAGATGCTTTCTTCGGCAGGGCTGAGGGCGACGCGCTCAAAGAACTGCGTCAGCTCATCTAAGGGCAATAGCACCAAGTCTTGGATAGACTTGCCATTGATTTTTACATAGCCTGCATCTTTGCGCAGGCGCGTGCCCTTGCAGTCGGGGCAGGCGGTTTTGCCACGGTAGCGGGAGAGCAGCACGCGGTATTGTATTTTGTGGCTTTGAGATTCTATTTCGTTGAAGAAATCATAAATCCCTTGCAAGCCTTTGGTCTTGCTGCCGTACCAAAGCATTTCTATTTCGGCCTCGTCAAGGTCTTCATAAGCACGATGCACGGGAAAGTCGAGATGAACGGCTTTTTTGAGAAAATACCTTTTCCATTCCGACATCTTCTCGCTGCGCCAAGGCGCTACGGCCTCGTCATATACGGAGAGGCTTTTGTCGGGAATTACCAAGTCTTCGCTGATGCCCATCACATTGCCAAAGCCCTCGCAGCGTTTGCAAGCACCGTAGGGATTGTTGAAGGCAAAGAAATTGACCGTAGGCTCTTCAAACAGCATGCCGTCGCGCTCGAAGCGGTCGGAGAAATTGTGCGTACCCTGGCCGGGCAAGGTAATGACACATTCGCCGATACCCTCGTAGAAGGCCGTTTGCACGGAGTCGGAGATGCGGAAGAGGTTGTCCTCGTCGTTGGGGCGCACCACGTTGCGGTCTATCAGGATAAACAAGTCCTGCCATTTTTTGCTTTTGAGGCTTTTGGCCGGAAAAGCCGTCAGAGCGTCTTCTATAAAGTGTATTTCTTCGTCTTTTTGGATACGTGTAAAGCCTTTTTGGAGCAACACACGCAGCTCAGTTTCGAGGTCGCGGCTGCCTTGGGCTTTGAGGGGAGCGAGCACCAATATTTTTTGTCCTTCGGGAAAGCTATGAATAAAATCCACCACGCTCGATACGGTATCCTTGCGCACTTCTTCGCCGGAAACGGGCGAGAAAGTACGCCCAATGCGGGCATAAAGAAGCTTGAGATAATCGTAAATTTCAGTAGTAGTGCCTACGGTGGAGCGCGGGTTGCGGGTGTTTACCTTTTGCTCTACGGCGATGGCCGGAGATACTCCTTTGATGTACTCCACGGCGGGTTTTTCCATTCTCCCCAAAAACTGCCTCGCATAAGCGCTCAGGCTCTCTACATACATGCGCTGCCCCTCGGCGAAGAGGGTATCGAAGGCCAAAGAGGACTTGCCAGAGCCCGAAAGCCCAGTAATAACGACCAGCTTATTGCGTGGAATGGCCACGTCCAAAGCCTTGAGGTTGTTTACGCTTGCCCCTTTGATGATGATGAAGTGGCGAGGGTCAAGTTCTTCTATTTTCGGAGTCTTTGTCGGATGGAGGACGGAAGCGCTTTTAGGCATGGACGGAATCTGATTTCAAAGTGCAATTTACAAGTTTTTTGTATTGGATTAACTCTGCTTTCAAGATTTGGTTTTATTTTTGATTTTCGATGCCCAAACCCAAAGTTTTTTGCTATGAGATACTTCTTTTTTTGTTGGATGACTTTTTTGTGCGCGCTGCCGAAGTCGCAAGCGCAGCAGTTTTTTGAGGGCGTGGTACATTATCATCACATCATCGAGGCCAAAGACTCCACGGCCAATGAGTTTTTGCTTATCAATTTTTATGGCAACAGCTCCAAATTTTATTTTAAAGAAGGCAACTACCGCTGGGACTTTCAGGAGTCGGAGTTGGAATCTCAAGTGTATAACCAGAAAGAAAATAAAGTTTTTGACAAATACTATAAAAACGATACCCTGTACTGGACAGCCGCCTCGGAGCAAGTGGAAGACTTGGTGCAAGACTTTGCCCCCAAGGCCAGCAGCAGCCAAATCTTAGACCTGCCCCTGATGGTGTACAATATCAAGTCGCAGTTTTTTTATAATGAAGAAGTGCGCGGGCGCATGTACTATTTTTCGCCCAAATACGCGCTCAATCCGGCTTGGTTCAAGCAGCACAAGCTCAACAATTTAGATGCGATATATGCCCGTACCAAGGCCATTCCGCTGCGTATCGTGGTGCTTTATCCCAACTACCGCGTTACCTATCTGGCCATCAAGGTAGAGGCCAAGCCCTTGGACAAATCTCTTTTTGAAATCAATAAAAAAGCCACGCTCAAGCAAGTAAAAGGATTATGATTGTATTTCCCAATGCCAAAATCAATATCGGCCTCTACATTACCGAAAAGCGCAACGACGGCTACCACAACATAGAATCTTGCTTTTATCCGATTCCTTGGTGCGATATATTGGAGTGCCTGCCCGCCTCCAAGCTGCAGTTTACGGCCACGGGCCTGCCCATTCCCAATGTATCGGCACATAACCTCTGCCTCAAAGCTTATGAACTTTTGGCTGCCGATTTTGACTTGCCACCCGTACACATCCATCTCCACAAAATACTGCCTATTGGGGCGGGCTTGGGCGGGGGCTC
Organism: Thermonemataceae bacterium; assembly: GCA_036788275.1. Taxonomy (GTDB): domain Bacteria; phylum Bacteroidota; class Bacteroidia; order Cytophagales; family Thermonemataceae; genus DAIQNQ01. The sequence continues at coordinate 15,958 of DAIQNQ010000030.1, read as the reverse complement.
TGCCGATGCCAGCTTTTTGCTCAATGCCTTGGCCGAGATGTTTCTTCTGAAAGTATCGAAAGAGCAGTTGGTGGGCTATGCGGCCAAGTTGGGCAGCGACTGTGCTTTTTTCATTGCCAATACACCGGCTTTTTGCTATGAGCGCGGCGACCGCTTCGAGCCTTTGGCGCTTTCGCTGCAAGGCAAGCAAATCGTGCTGGTATATCCCAATTTGCACATTGCTACCGCCGAGGCATACAGCGCGGTGCGGCCTGCGCCTGCGCCCGTGGACTTGCGCGAGGTGCTGCTCCGAGAGCCTGTAAGTGCCTGGGCGGGCTTGGTGGGCAATGATTTTGAGAAAAGCCTTTTCCCGAAATATCCTTTTTTGGCCGACATCAAGGCGGCGCTTTACGAAGCAGGCGCTTTGTATGCTTCGATGAGCGGCTCCGGCTCGACGATTTACGGAATTTTTGAGGAAGTGCCTCGGCTGGTATTTCCCGAAAGCTACCAAGTGTGGCAGGGGGTGCTTTAGAGCTTATTGCAATAGAATGCGTACCGAGGTACTGTCGCGGAGGGCGGGTTGGCTTTTGAGGCTTGCTACAAAATAAAGCGCTCCTTCTGCATCTTTCAGGTGCAAGGGCAACACGTACCTTTTGCAATCCAAATAAAATAATAAGCTGTCGGAGCCATGCCTTTGAGCAAGAATATCGCGAGTGCTGATATACTGTGCATAAAGGTTGCTCTGGGTGCTCGATTCTGAAATACTGCAATGCTCTGATGCCGAGTCGCTTTCTCTTGTAAAGGGCAAATAGCTGCCATCTTTCAGCAAAAGAAAGTAATTGAATTGATAAAAGTTGGTGTTGTTTGAGAAGTTCCAAACGTTTCTTGTAGTTCTGGAAAGCGTAAATTTATAATCCTTTCCGAGTGCCAGCTCCGGGGCTATTTGCACTTCGAGCGTATCTTTGGGTGTACAAGCAGGCAGGGCAAGTCCCCAAAGCACTGCCAAAAGAAGCAAAAAAGAGGTGTTAGTTTTCATAAATATTGATTTTAGGGTTTCTATACTTTACTCACAAGTGGCCAAATCCTTGCGCACTTGTTGGACAGACCTTTCAGGAATTTCGTTGCCCCATTGGCGATTGATATAATTGATGAGGTTCGTAATTTCGATGTCGCTCAGCTCCGCATTGCCCGGCATGGCTTGCTTGTAAGATTGGCCATTTACCACAATTTCTCCTTGCATACCATAGCGGATAATGCAGGCGAGGTCGCCTTGGTACTTTTGCAGATAATCGGCCTTGGCCAAAGGCGGTATTAGTCCACGCAGGCCTTCGCCTTGGTCCATGTGGCAATTGGCGCAGTTGTTTCTGTAAAGCAAAGCGCCTTTGGCTTCGTTGCGGTTGGTGAGTATATTGAGCAAGAATATCATCCCAAAGAGCAGGAGGGGCAGCAGCGCTAACACTTTTTTGTTGATTTTCATGGTTTCGTTTTGGGAAATTGTTCGGCCAGCAGGCGGTCTATATCTTTCATGAAGCGGTTTACATCTTCGGGATTGGTACCATCGCAGGTGGCGCGGATATGTCTGTTGGTATCTATCAGCATAAATTGGCCGCTGTGGTCGTAGCCACCGAGGGCTTCCTCATCTTTTTGGGCGGCCAAAAGATAGCGCCCGGCCATATCGTAAATGGCCTCTTCGTTGCCCGTTACCAAGTGCCATTTGCTGCTTTTGATGCCCAAGCGCTCAGCATAGTCTTTCAGCACAGGCACGCTGTCGTGTACAATATCTACCGAATGCGAGAGGATAAGCACGCGCTCGTCGTTAAGGTATTTTTCATAGATGCGCAGCAGTTGCGATTTCATTTTGGGGCAAATGGTGGGGCAGGTCGTAAAGAAGAAGTCGGAAATATAGATTTTTCCCTCGAAGGTTGTTTGGTTCACCTTTTGGCTGTCTTGGTTTACAAATTCAAAAGCCGGAATACGGTGATAGAGCGTGTCTATCACGGTTTTGCCGTCTATTTCTTTTTCTTGAATGAGGCGCTCACCCAAAATCGGCAGGCGCTCTTCGCCCAAAGGGCCGCAGGCAGACAGGCAATAAACACAGAGGCAAAGCAATGAGAAGGCACGTAATATAAACATAGCGGTAGAGGTTGGTAAAAGCCCTGCAAAAATACGAAATATTGTGCTTCTAAACTTGCCTGCAAGATGAAATATCTTTGTGCTTTCGGGCGAGGCGCTTGCAAAAGCAAGACTTATCAAAAACTTTCGTAGATTTGTTGCCTCACAGTAATTGCTCTCTATTCTTTTCATGAAAATAGGAATTTTCTTCGGCGGCCCATCGCGCGAGCGTGAAATCGCCTTTGCCGGTGGCAGAACCGTTTATGACAATCTCAACAAGGCACTTTTTGAGCCGGTACCCATTTTTGTAGATAGCCTCGGACACTTCATTTTGTTGGATTGGGAGTATGTTTATAAAGGTACTATCCGCGATTTTTATCCGCCTGCGGCACTTACGCCCGCCTCGCGCTTTCAGGTATATGTAGAGTCTTTGGGGCAGCTTTCAGAGCAAGACTTAGAAGCCCTCATCGCAAAAGTAGGCAAACGCCTCCAGCCTCAAGATTTCAAAAAATATTTTGATTTTGCCTTTTTGGCTTTGCATGGCCCTTATGGTGAAGACGGTAGCTTGCAGGGGCTTTTAGAGTGGTACGACATTCCTTACAGCGGTGCAGGCTTGCTGCCTTCGAGCATTGGTATCAGCAAGAGCATCCAACAGCAATGGCTCAGCAAGGCAGGTTTTCGCCGCACCAAATCGGCAGTATTGCGCCGCAAAGACTGGAACAAAACTCCTTACAAAGGCGATATTTTGGAGAAATTGGTGGCCAATATCGGCTTGCCTATGCTCATCAAAGCTCCCCACCAAGGTTCTTCTATCGGCATTTCGATACTTACCGAAAAAGACAATCACCGCTTTATCGAGCTGATTCACAAGGCCTTTTTTATACAAGAACTCTCTGCGCGCAAATGGCAAAGCCTAAGCGAAGACGAGAGGCTGCAATACTTGCAACAGCTCACCGACTTGCGCGAGGGGCTGGGCTTTCCTTTGGTGCTGCATTTTGCCCATGACCCTGAGGAGCGCATCGTCTATCATCCTGATATTTTGGCCGAATTGCTGAACGAGCAGCTGAGCCAAGCAGGCAACAAGGCCTATTTGAGCAGCTTGCATACCGAAGAAGAGGTGCTGATAGAGCGTTTTATCATTGGTAAAGAGTTTTCTTGCATCGTGATTCGTGACGAGCAAGGCAAGGCCATCGCCCTGCCACCCACCGAAATCATCAAGCAAAAAGACCTTTTCGACTATCGCATGAAATACCTGCCCGGCATGAGCCGTAAGATTACACCCATACAAGTACCCAAAGCGCACATACAACTTATCTGCCAAGAATGTGAGCGTCTCTTCGAGGCCATCCAAGGCGAGGTATATGCCCGTATAGATGGTTTTGTGAATGTATTGGGCGAGGTTTTTCTCAACGACCCCAACACTACTTCGGGCATGCTGCCTTCTTCTTTCTTTTTTCACCAAGCTGCCGAAATAGGGCTGAACCCTTCCCAATTTCTTACCTATATCATTCGCTGCTCTTTGCAAGAGCGCCTGAAAAACGGCAAGAATACGTATTTTTTGCAGAAACAGCTTGATGACTTAGACCGCCGCATTGCCGAAAACAATGCCCAGCAAACCCAAAAAACCAAAGTGGCCGTAATTATGGGCGGCTACTCTTCGGAGCGCCATATATCGGTAGAAAGCGGCAGAAATATCTA
>DAIQNQ010000030.1:2329-12069 GCA_036788275.1 Thermonemataceae bacterium | reverse complement strand
TCGAAACTTTGGCACAAGAGGTAGATGCCGTATTCATTGCCTTGCACGGCCGCCCGGGTGAAGACGGCGCGCTGCAGGCAGGCTTGGAGCGTGTGGGCTTGCCTTATAATGGTTCCGGCGTGGCCAGTTCCCAAACCACCATCAATAAATACGAAACCAACCGCAAACTGCGTGAGGCAGGCGTATTGGTGGCGGCGCATCGCTTGGTAGCACAAGAAGAGTGGGAGGCGGCACGCGAGCGGGTAATTGCCGAAATAGAAAAAGAATTTGCCTATCCGATAATCTGCAAACCTGCCGACGACGGCTGCAGCTCGGCAGTAAAGAAAATCAAGAACAGAACGGCGCTCGAAGCTTTTGCCACGATGATGTTCAGGCCTTCGCCTGCTTTTGTGGCTTCGGCGGCGGCAGATTTGCAATTGAAGGTGAATGAGGAGTTTCCACAAAAGAAACATTTTCTGATAGAATCGCTTATTAACAAAGGCTCTGCCCGCCACTTCTTGGAAATTACAGGAGGCTTGCTTACGCAAAGACAGGCCGATGGCTCGCTGCAATATGAGGTATTTGAGCCTTCCGAAACCTTGGCGCTGGGTGAGGTGCTTTCTTTGGAAGAAAAGTTTTTGGCCGGAGAGGGACAAAACATCACTCCGGCACGCTTTGCTCCAAAGCCCGAAGAAAACAGCCGGATTTCGGCGCAAGTACGTGCCGAGTTGGAGCGCGTGGCACGTATCCTTCAGGTAGAAGGCTATGCTCGGATAGATGCCTTTGTGCGTGTGTACGATGAGCAACGCACCGAAACCATCATTATAGAAGTAAACTCTCTGCCCGGCATGACCCCCGCGACCTGTATCTTTCATCAGGCGGCCATCAACGGCTACAAACCCTATCATTTCATTGATGCTATCTTGGAATTTGCCTTGAGCAAAAAAAAGAGCCTCGCCAACCCATAAAAACCGATGATAAAATCCATGACTGGCTACGGAAAAGCCCAACTCGATAATGAGCTGCTTCAGGTAAGTGTAGAAATCAAAACGCTGAATTCTAAATATTTGGACATCAGCATGAGGCAGCCGCGCGAGCTGAATGAGCGAGAGATAGAAATCAAAAGCTTGCTACAAAAAGAATTGGAAAGAGGAAAAATCAATATCAATATTGATTTGGAGCGTAAAAAAGCTCCACAGATTGCCTTGGACGAGGCTTTGGTGCAGGCTTTTTATGTGCAGCTATCAGGCATGGCCGAAAAGCTGCAAGCCCCCGGCCAAGATATTTTTCGCTTGGCGGTACAGTTTGCCGACAATGCCAGCGGGCGCAGCAGTTTGCAAGCCATTGCCGAAGAAGAATGGCAGGCCATCAGGCAGGCCATTGTAGAGGCCTTGGCCAATTGCAATGGCTTCCGCCTGCAAGAAGGGCAGGTGCTCAAAGAAAGCTTTATAAGTTATGTACATCAAATAGAAGCCCTTTTGGTGCAGATAGAAGCCCAAGACCCGCGCCGAGTGGCGGCGGTGAAGGAGCGCTTGCGCAGCAGGCTGCAAGACATTGCCCACGACGAGAAGTTCGACCAGAACCGCTTCGAGCAAGAGATGATTTATTTTATCGAAAAGTTGGACATCAGCGAAGAGAAGGTACGCCTCCGCAAGCATTTGGTTTACTTTTTGGAAATGCTCCATTCTGAAAGCTCCAACGGCAAAAAGCTGGGCTTTGTGGCACAAGAAATAGGCCGCGAAATCAATACCATCGGTTCCAAAGCCAATGACGCAGACATACAACGCTTGGTGATAGAGATGAAGGAAGAGTTGGAAAAAATAAAAGAGCAGTCGCTCAACATCCTGTAATTCTACAAAAATACGTATATTGTCCTGAACTATGTACAGCAGGATTGTCAATATTTTCGTATGCTTGGTCTTTGGCCTTGGATTTTCATCGCTTTTTGCACAAAACAAAGAGCGAGATAGCTTATTGCTTTTGCTCGAAAAAGAGCAGCCAAAGGCGCAAGAAGCCAAAATATTGCGTCGGTTGGCGGAGCTACTCACGGAGTCGGACCCTGCCCGCGCCGGAAAAATGGCCTTAGAGGCCTTGGCCTTGAGCGAAGCCTTGGGCGACTCGGTGGAGATAGCAAAAGCCCGCAAAGCTTTGGGCAATGTATATTGGATTTACAACGACTACGACCGCAGCTTGGAATATGGCTTGGCCTCGCTGCGGCTGGCCGAAAAGCTGAAGGATACAAAGCTGCTTTCGGCCATTTATACACAGCTGGCCAATAACTACGGTCATTTAAACTATTATGATAAAACCTTCGAGTACCGGATGAAGGCTTTTCAGATAGATACTCTCAGCCGGAATCCCGCTCAGATGATTCCTTCCTACATCAATCTGGGCGATGATTACCGCGCCATTAAAAACTTTGAAAAGGCGATTTTTTACACCCAAGAAGCCCTGCGCCTGAGTGAAGCACAGCAGCTCCAGCCCAATGTAGGCTTTTGTTTGATGAACCTTGCAGAGATATACATGGATATGGAGCAGTACACCAAGTCATTAGACTATGCCGAGCAAGCCTATGAACTATTGAAAGATACCGAAGAAAAAGTCTATCTCCTCTACATCATTGCGGACTTAGGCAAAATTCATCGCCTGATTGGGCGCTACGCAGAGTCGGGGCGCTTTCTGGAAGAAGGCCTTTTGTTGGCAGCCAAAGCTGGTGGCAAGCAAATATTCAAAGAACTCTATGAAGAGCTGGCCAAGACCTACGAAGCCCGACAGAACTACCGTGAGGCGCTGGGGGCTTTTCAGTTGGCCAAAGTTTATGAAGATTCTATTCTGAATGAAGCCAAAGTGCAGCAAATTGCAATAGCCCAAGCCAAATACGATTTGGCCAGCAAGCAGTCGGAAATAGAAACACTCCGAAGCTCCGAGGCCCAGAATCAAAGCCAGATGCGCGTGCAGCGAAACAATAATTTGTTGCTCTTGGGAGGCTTGGCGCTTACACTCTTGCTGCTGCTGGCTTTGTACAGAAGTTTTCGGCAGAAGCGTCAGATTAACGAAGAATTGCTGTCCAAAAATCAACAAATAGAAACACAAGGCGCTTTCCTGAAAGCAAAGAATAAGGAGCTGGAGCTGAAAAATGAAGAGCTGCTGGGCTTAGACAAAGAGAAAAGCTACTTGCTCAATATCGTAGCCCACGACCTGCGCAACCCCGTGAACCAAATCAAGGGTTTTTTGAACTTGCTTCGCATGACTACCGAAAACTTCTCCGAAGAGCAATACGAGTATGTAGCCATGGCGCAAAACTCGGCCTCGCGCCTTACCAGTATGATTAACAACATTCTTGATGTAAATGCCATAGAAAAGCAAGGTTTTGTGTTGAATTTGGAAAGCGTGGATTTGCCCGAAATCATGGCCTCGGTGGTGCAGTCGTTCAGGCCGAAAGCGCATGGCAAACACATCGAGATACAATTTGATATTGCCAATCAGGTAGGAGGGAGCTTGGTAGCGCTCGACAAAAACGCTACCTTGCAGATATTTGAGAACCTCGTTTCCAATGCGATAAAGTTTTCGTTTCAGAAAAGCAAGATTTATGTGCGCCTTCTGGACAAGGCCGACAAGCTGCGCATCGAAATCCAAGACGAAGGGCCGGGCATCAGCCCCGAAGACCAAGAAAAGCTCTTTGGCAAGTTTCAGAAACTCAGTGCCCGCCCCACTGCCGGGGAGCAGTCCATTGGTTTGGGGCTTTCTATCGTAAAAACTTACGTAGAAGCGATGGGCGGACGCGTATGGTGTGAGAGTGAGCTTAACCAAGGGGCTAATTTTATAGTAGAATTTGATAAAATGCAGCAAGCCTAAGGCAGCTGCAAAATGTATATTTTATAACAAATAATATTCTTTTGACACAGATGGAAAGCTATCACGATTACGTAATTAAAGACGGACAGTTTGTAGGGAAATTTGAAGAAATGTACCGCAAGTTCGACCAGCCTTGGATGCAAGACCAGCAGCCCAATCCCTACTCTCGGCAAGCGGGTATCTTCCATTTGCAGAAGTTTGGCATTGGCTCTCTCTTGGAAGTAGGCTGCGGCTTAGGCTATTATTCGGAGAAAATCTACCAGCAGACCGGCATCAAGCCCATAGGGATAGATATCTCCGAAACGGCCATCCAGAAAGCCCAAGAGCAATTCCCACACCTGAATTTTAAGGTGGATCAGGTAGCAAACTTGGCCCATTACCAAGAGGCAGAAGCCATCTTGTTTGCAGAGCTTACTTGGTATGTGTTGCCACAGCTGCCGGAGCTGTTTGAGATGATGCTGCAATATTTTGCCGGAAAGTACTTCATCAACAACTTGGTTTTTTATAAAGGCAGCCAAAAGTACGGCACCGAATACTTCACCAGCCTCAAAGAATACATAGACTATGTGCCCTTCAAGCTTTTGGGTTATAGCGAATCGAGTACCATTGCCGATAGTACTATCGAAACCAGTACGATTTTCAGAATAGAAAAGAAGTAAAAGGCGCTCCGAGAAAGTCCTTGAATTTGTGTTTTTGGGCCTATTTGGTACAAAGCCGAAAATATATCTTTATAGAAATATTTTAGAGCCAATTATTTGTGAAATTGCTTTGAATTGAGCATAATTGTAAAAAATATCTTTAGAATTCTAATACAGCTCCCATTATGTTGAATTTTGAAAATGCCATGCAAGAGGTAGCGCAGCGCTTCAATGCACAAATCAAGGAACTTTCTCCGGGGGTATTCTCTTTGGATATTCCTTTTACGCTCCAAGATGGCACAAGTCGCTATCAGTATGTGTATGGTTGGGTGATCAAAGGCAGGGCCAAAGGCAAAGACTGTTATTACTTCAATAGCCGCTGTGGTATCTTCGACCCCGTCCAAATCAATACCTACAATTTGTTGAAGGAAGCTACTTACGGATATTATTCTACCATCACACTGACCGCCGACAAGACCGCCGACGGCCAGCCTTGCGAAACCATCATCGTACAAGCAAGCCCTATTGCAGAGTATATCAGCAGTATCGAAGAGCTTTCAGACATTATATGGGAGGTAGCCGAGGTGGCTGATATTATCGAAGAACGTTATTTTGGAGGGGATAAAAACTAAACCTGCGCACAAAGCTCCAAATAATAAAAGCAGATATTTGTGATAGTTGAAAATTATTGTTATTTTTTGATGCTTTTTGGGATTCGTACACTTGCTTATTCATCAAACAAAAATTAATATGTCTAAAAAGTTTAGCTTTTTTCATCATTACCTTAATCTCAATAATCACGATATTATTGTATCTTACAAAGGGCCGATGTCTGATGTGATTATTCACGAAATCAGCAAAGATGTGCAAAATAAGCTTATAGAAGACCCCAAAGCGGGGAAAAAAGTATATGCTATTTTTATTGAGCTGGCGCAAAATATCTTTTTTTACTCCGCAGAGGTAACTCAATTTGGAGAAAAAGCCTTCCGAATAGGCTCTATTGTGATTAGCCAAGATGAAGAAAACTATACGCTCACTGCCGGCAATATTGTAGAAAAACGCTGGGTGCCCGTATTGTGGGATCGTTGCGAGCTGATAAACATGCTCGACCGCGACCAGCTTCGCAAAATGAAGTTTGAGCAAAGAGACTTAGGCGAAACCTCCGAAAACAGCAAAGGTGCCGGCGTAGGACTGATTCAGATTGCACTGACCTCCGCGCAGCCCGTTTCTGTGGAGTTTAGGGATATAGACGACAATACCTCCTTTTTTGCCCTGTCTGTCAATGTAAAAAAGAAGCAATAAAGCTGATAGATACAAAATATATTATTGTGTACACTAAACCTGATGATAACAATGGAAAACCTAGAAATAGAAGGTGTAAAAAGTACCTACTTTACCCCACACGTAAAACTGAACGCACAAACAGGCGAATGCTCCGTTACTGGCGAGTCTTATTTGGAAGATACTTGGGATTTTTACCGCCCCATATTGAATTGGATTAAGCAGTACTGCGACGAGATGAAGCGCCCTCTGAAGTTTACCTTCAATCTTACTTACTACAACACAAGCTCCTCCAAGTGCTTTTTGGATATTGTAAAGCTCCTGAAAGAATACCAAGACGTAGGAGGCGAGGTAGAAGTAAACTGGTACCACCCCGAAGACGACGAGGACATCATGGAAGAAGCCGAAGATTACAAAAACTTTATTGGAATAGACATCAATATTATCCCCTATTGATAAGTTCTTCTGGCTATTTATCAGGTAACAAAAACTTCGGAGGCCTTGCGGCAATGCTCCGAAGTTTTTCGTTTTTTCAGAAAAGGCACTCAGGCATCTTAGCCAAAATCCTAATCGAAGCGCATCGCCCTGATAGGTTTGATGCGTGAGATGATACTTGTAGGGATAAGCATGGCCAGCATAATGAGTACAAAAGCGCCCAAATTGACAAGCAAGAGCGAGGGCACATCCCAAGCGATAGGGACGTGGTCCATATAATAATTTTTAGGGTCGAGCGGAATCACTTTGAAGAACTGCTGCAAAAGACAAATGGCCAATCCTGCAAAATTGCCCCAAACAAAGCCCCTTAGTACCAAATAAAACCCTTTGTAGAGAAATATCCGCCTTATCTGCCTATTGTCGGCACCGAGCGCCTTCAAGATACCAATCATCTGAATACGTTCAATCATCATAATAATCAATACTGACACGATATTGAAGCAAGCCACCGTGAGGATAATGCCCAAAAAAATCACCACATTTTGGTCGAGCAACAGCAGCCAATCGAAAATATCGAGATGCTTGCGGATAATAGACTCCTGCTGTAAGTCATAGTCGAGCAGCCCATCAATGGCATAAGTAGCTTCGGGCATTTGCTGAAAGCGCTTGAGGCGTATCTCGTAGCCGCTCACCAAGCTATCGCCCCACTGATTCAGCCGCTGGAGCAAGCGCATATCGGCAAGCACCATTTTCTCATCAAAAATGTCCATCCCTGTTTCATAAATACCTACTACCTTGAGCTTGCGAAAGCGGGGAGGCTCTTGGATAAAAAACACCACGAGGCTGTCTTGAAGCTTGATTTGCAGTTTATCGGCGATGTTTTGGCTAATGACTATCTCCGAAGAATAGCCTTGGGCAGGCAACTTCAGAAAGCGCCCGTCGCGCATATTGTCGGCAAAATCTTCTTGGTGGTAATCGCTGCCGATGCCCTTAAAAATCACGCCCAGTACTTCTTCTTTGGCTTTGATTACGCCTGCCTTTTGCACATAAAATTGCAGATGTTTGATAGCAGATATTTGCTTGTATTGCTGGAGAAAGTCTCTTTGGGTATTGAGAGGGGTTTCTTCAAAAGACTGATTGCTGCTGATTTTGCTGATGCGGATATGCCCTCCAAAGCTGAAAATTCTATTTTTTACACTTTCCTTGAAGCCATCTAAAGTGCAAAAAGCCACCATAATCAATGCCAAGCCGATGGCAATGCTTGTGATAGCTACTTTGCTAACGGTATCCGAAAAAGACACCTTGCCCTCTGTTTGTTGGAGAGGCTTGTTGGTACGTTGGGCGATAAAGCGATAAATATTCAAGACAGATAGATTTGTAAATCAGGCATTCTTAGTCGTGTGCTTCTCCTTCGTGGTATTTTTGCTCTCCGGCCAGCACCTCAAAGTTCAGGTGGTTTTCTTTAGGCGGAATAGGACACACATATTGGATATTATACACACAAAAAGGATTGTAGGCAAAGTTAAAATCCAACACAATCTCGCGAGCTTTGTCTTGGCGCTCCACGTCTAAGTAGCGACCTCCTTCGTAAGTGCTACCGCCATTGGAGAGGTCGGTAAAAGGAATAAAGAAATTGCTGGGGTTTTTGGCCTGCACAAATACTTGTAAACGATGTTCTTGGCCTTGAAAGCGGAAAGTGGCCATACCATAAGAGATGTAGCGCTCGCGCGTACTGTCGGTCATGGGGATGTACAAGTCTTGGGGCTTTTCTTCTCGTTCTATTTTGGCCACAAAGCGATACTGAGGATTCGGCTCAAAGTAGTGCAGATGCCCCTCCAAATCCTTTCCGGCCAAGGGCGAATCTTTAGACTTACGGAGAAAATCGTCTTTCTCTCTTCGGAACTTCTGCACCTTGCCTGTATAATCTTCTTCGCTTTGCTGGTCGAAGAAGGCATACATAAAAATAAGAGAAAGAATTATCAGAATACCAAAAAACAAGACCTGAGTGGCTTTCATAAGCAATTGGATACAAGAATTTTAAAAAAATTGCTGCACTTCCTCTTTCAGGAAGTGAATGGCCGGCAGGGTAGGGTCTATCTCAAATGCCTGCATGTTTTCCAGTACCCGCTTGGCAAATTCCAACCCACGGGCTTCTTCGTCCACTTGTCCGGCGGTATTGTTGAGCAGGGCGATTACCTCTTCTTTGGCATTTTTGATGCGCTGCCAAGCCTCTTGGCTCATGTACATCTGCTGGGCGAGGTTGTGGGCAAACTCATTGCGAATCTCGTGGAGCATAATCTGCTGAAGTTCTCCAGCAGTAAACTCGCTGGGATTGATGCGGATAAGCAGGTTGGGCGGGCTAATACGCTCCAAAAACAAGCACATACGTTCATAAGCTTGCAGGCGAATGCTGAGAATAGCTTCTGTATTTTTGAGCTTGAGGCTGGCCAAGCGGCTCTCCAAATCTTTGTTGATAAAGGCGCGTACCGTCAGAAACACACTATACAGTACCAGAACCGCCGGAATGGTGATTTTCAGTAAATCGGCAATAATTTCCATTTGTCAAATCTTTCTTGAGCGTTTAGTGTTTCAAATTTAGTTATTTTTGTAACCTAAGCAAAAAATAAAAGCAGAGCGCCTATGGAGCAATTACCGGTACACCTTACCGAGCTGGCCACCAAAGAAATTATCAATATCATGCAGCACAAAGGCATTCCATCCGAATACCGCCTGCGCATTGGCATCAAAGGTGGAGGCTGCGGCGCTTCCTTTCTCTTGGGCTTCGACAAGCCGCAAAGCCATGACTTGGAGTACCAATATGCCCAAATACCAATTCTGATAGACAAGCGCCACCTCATGTATCTGCTCGGCTTGGAGGTGGACTTCGAGGATACCCAAGAGGGCAGAGGTTTTACCTTTATCAAAAAAGAACCATCCTGAGCCTTCGTCCAGAAGTGCTTGCCAAAATGCCGATAGCTTTTATCTTTGCAAAACCTTTGCACATAAACCAGCGCCCATGAAGCCAGATTTTACACAAATAGCCCTTCATACAAGTACCGAAAGCCCCCAAGCGCCGCCTAATTCCAAAACTTGGACAAGTGCCGAGGGCATACAGCTCAAAAGCCGCTATACGCAAGAAGATTTTCAGAAGCTCTCCCATACGCATTTTGCAGCCGGTATCGCCCCCTACCTCAGAGGCCCCTATGCCAGTATGTATGTAGTGCGTCCTTGGACTATCCGCCAGTATGCGGGCTTCTCTACCGCCGAGGCCTCCAATGCTTTTTACCGCCGCAACTTGGCCGCAGGCCAAAAAGGCCTTTCTGTGGCTTTCGACTTGGCTACCCACCGCGGCTACGACTCCGACCACCCCCGCGTAGAGGGCGATGTGGGCAAGGCGGGTGTGGCCATAGACTCGGTAGAGGATATGAAAGTCCTCTTCGATGCCATTCCTCTCGACGAGATGTCGGTATCCATGACCATGAATGGCGCCGTAATCCCCATCATGGCCTTTTATATCGTAGCTGCCGAAGAGCAAGGCGTAGCCCCCGAAAA
>DAIQNQ010000030.1:0-2229 GCA_036788275.1 Thermonemataceae bacterium | reverse complement strand
GGGCTGGATGTAGATGATTTTGCGCCGAGGCTTTCTTTCTTTTGGGCCATTGGCATGAACCATTTTATGGAAATAGCCAAAATGCGCGCAGGCCGATTGCTTTGGGCAAAAATCGTGAAGCAGTTCAATCCTAAAGATGAAAAATCGCTGGCCTTACGCACCCACTGCCAGACTTCGGGCTGGAGCCTTACCGAGCAAGACCCCTTCAACAACGTAGCGCGTACTTGCATCGAGGCAATGGCCGCTGCACTGGGGCATACCCAATCGCTGCATACCAACTCTCTGGACGAGGCCATCGCCTTGCCTACGGATTTTTCGGCCAGAATCGCCCGCAATACCCAGCTTTTCTTGCAAGAAGAAACCCATATCTGTGATTTTATTGACCCTTGGGGCGGCTCTTATTATGTAGAGCAGCTCACCCACGAGTTGGCTGAAAAAGCTTGGGCGCTTATCCAAGAGGTAGAAGCCCTCGGCGGCATGTCGAAGGCCATCGAAACGGGGCTGCCCAAAATGAAGATAGAAGAAGCCGCCGCCAAAAAGCAAGCCCGCATAGATGCCGTGAGAGATGTAATTGTGGGGATAAACAAGTACCAAACCTCAGAAAGTACAGAAATAGAACTGCTCGAAGTGGACAATACGCTCGTGCGCCAACAACAAATAGAGCGCTTGCAGCATATCAAGGCTACACGCGATACCGCAGCCGTAGAAGCCATCTTGCAGAAAATTACCGAAAGTGCTGCTTCCGGCGAAGGCAACTTGCTGGCGCTGGCCGTAGAGGCCGCTCGCTTGCGTGCCACCCTCGGCGAAATATCAGATGCCATGGAAAAAGCCTTCGGCAGATACAAAGCCACTATCAGGGCGATTTCGGGGGTGTATTCGGGAGAGCTTTCGGACGATGAAGACTTTCAAAATGCTATCCAAATGGCCGACCACTTTGCCGAGTTGGAAGGCCGCCGCCCTCGTATGATGGTGGCCAAAATGGGACAAGACGGCCACGACCGTGGTGCCAAGATTATTGCCACCAGCTTTGCCGATTTGGGCTTCGATGTGGACATCGGCCCGCTCTTCCAAACGCCCGAAGAGGTGGCGCGCCAAGCTGCCGAAAACGATGTACACGTAGTGGGCGTATCGAGCTTGGCGGCAGGCCATAAGACCTTGGTGCCGCAGCTGATTGAGGAGTTGAAAAAGATAGGCCGTGAGGATATTATGGTAATCGTGGGCGGAGTAATCCCTCCCAAAGATTATCAGTTTCTCTACGATGCGGGCGTGGCCGGAGTATTTGGACCGGGAACGGTGATTGCCGTGGCTGCCCAAAAAATATTAGAAAAGCTGATGGAGGAGTAGCACCTTCTTGTAAATTGAGTTTTGGAAAAAGCTGGTAGGGGGTACTCTTCACGCAGCACAACATATTGTTTTGTAAAACTTTTCATCAATTCCTCAAAAAATAATGCAAAAGAACTTCGCCACAATAACAGTGCTTTTATGTGCTATCTTTTGCGCTTGCGCAAGCATACTGAGTGCCCAAAACCAAACTGCACTTCAGTTTAGTATCAGCTTTGATGCTGCCCAAGCCGCTGTGTTGGATGGACGCATGATGATTTTTTTGTCGGATAATGACAAAGCCGAACCACGCTTTCAGGTAAATGACGAGCCTGATACGCAGATGATGTTTGGAGCGGATGTAGAAGATTGGAAAGCCTCCAAAGCCTTTGCGCTCAATGCCAAAAACAGCTTCGGCTATCCGGTCAGGAACTTGGCTGACCTGCCCGCCGGCGAGTATTATGTACAAGCGCTTTTTCATCAGTACCAGACTTTTAAAAGAGCCGATGGGCATACCGTAAAGCTGCCACCGGACAGGGGCGAGGGACAAAACTTTCGCGTTGCGCCGGGCAACTTGTACAGCAAAGTCCAAAAAATATACATCAATCCCAAGGCCAAAGGCAAAATCAACTTGGCGCTTACAGAGCGCAATCCTCCGATGCCCTCGCACAGCCCTGACACTCGCTACCTGAAACACGAACAGATACGCAGCGAGAGGTTGTCGAAGTTTTGGGGTACAGATATGTTTTTGGGTGCCAATATCCTGCTGCCCGAAGGCTTCGAGGAGCATCCAGAAGCCCGCTACCCGCTGGTGGTTTTTCATGGGCACTTTGCGGCGGAGTTTGGAGGCTTTAGCGAAACGCCACCGCCTGCCGATATGGATACCACCGATTACAGCGAGCGTTTTGG
>DAIQNQ010000029.1:18096-23905 GCA_036788275.1 Thermonemataceae bacterium | reverse complement strand
AGCCAAGAGAGTTCCAGCTTTTCGCCACCCCCAAGGGCGCTACGCAATACCTCGGTATTTTTTCCGGCCAAGATCGTCTGTTTGCCATTGGTTTGGAGCTTTACCTTGATTTTGTCCACGTGGCGGGTGCGCTCTCCCAGTTGGGTATGGGTAGGCATCAGGCCTTGGTTATGGAGGTCTATAGTGATGCGCGTAAGACCCTCAGATACTCGCTCGGTACGTATATTTTGGATTTGCAACTGGGGCATAGCCTCTGCAAAAGCCTCGAAAAAGCGGGCGTGCTTCTCTGTATTTTCTTTGAGCAAAGTGGGGGGAGGGTTCAGCTTGGCAAAGGGAGCAAAGCCGCCTACTTCTACCGTTTGGTTGGGGAAGTCGGGATGTTTTACGGTCTTCCAATCTACAAATACATTGGGAATTTGCTGTGCGGCAGCCCAACGCAAGAAGCGGATGTCTTCGTTGTCGCTCTTGCTTTTGGCGGTATCTTTGGGCAAGCCCCATACGGGTGTACCAAAGCTGAAGCGCCCGTAGTGGTAATAAGCCCATTGGCTAAAGTGTCCGCCTCCGGCTTGGCCTGAGGGCAGGTCTTTGAGGCCTTTTTTGCCGTAGAGTTTGCTGGCAAGGTCATTTACGGCTACGTCTTTTTCTTGCCATCCGGCCACTATTTTTTGCGAGGCTTTGGCGCGGTCGTATTTGTAAGGCTCTGTGAGATTGTTGTGCAGACCGAATTGGAACACGGCATATACGTTTTTGGCTTCGTAGAGGAAGTCGAGCAGGGCGCGGCTTTCAGGAGCCGATACGGCAAACTCCCCGGAGCCATCGCTAAAGTAAGGATAAGCGTGAGTAAAGTTTTTATTAAGGTGGATACCACCTTCCCCGTCTTCGTTCCAGAGGCCGTCTTTGTCATTGTCTATACCTTCGCTTAGGAGCAAGTATTGGCCTTTTTCGCCTTTGGCTGCATCTGCTTTTACCATTACGCGGGCATCGTCTTTATGTATAATGTAAGTGCCCGTGGGGTCGGCAATACGCATCATGGTAATGAGTCCGTCGGCATTGAGGTCATCAAAGCCATCTTCATCTAAGCGTCCGTCGCGGTCGTTATCGCTGCGGGTAGCATTGAAGGCGCGCTCATATTTCAGTTTGGCAAAAGCCTGCTCGTAGGCATCGGGATTGGCACAAGGCAAAAAGTAGAGGGTTTTGCTTTCGAGGAGTTGGCGGATACTGTCATTGCTTCCGGCCTTTTGGAGGATACTTTCGGCAATTTGCAGGCTGCTCTCTACGCCCGCCAAGTGTTGAGCATCGAGTCCGGCCACGATGAAAATGGCAGGTTTGCTTTCGGGCTTGCCGCCTCGTCTCAGGCTGAGCAGCCAGAGTTCGCGTCCTTGCTCCGATTTGCCGATGCTCTTGAGCTGGGCATTGGCGCTGTGCTTGCTTTGGAGTTGTTTGAGGCTGTTGCTGAGCTGTGCAAAGTTTTGGTATTGGCTTTGTGCCGCCAAGCCGCTACTCAGCAGCAAGAGCCAGCAAAGAAGTAGAGGGTTTTTGTACATAGAAATTTGGTTTGAGAAATGAAGTAAATAGTAAAAGTTGATGCAATCTTGCAATGCTGTTGCAACGAAATGGGGTGTAATTTATTGTTTTTTCAGAGAGGAGAATCATTTCTGAGCATCATTCTGCCCAATGCCGAAGAGCAATGTTTCTTGTTTTGCTAGGCGAAGCGTGCCAAAAAGTCTATCCCACAAAGAGAGTACAGAGCTGTAATTGGCATTAGATTCCTCGATTTTTTCAGAATGATGGCTTTGATGGATATGGGGCGATACAATACACCAAGCGAGGCAGCGCTCTACACGAGGGGATAGTTTAATATTAGAATGGTGCAAAAGCACTATGGGAAAAAATACGAAGCCATACACCAATACAGCGGCCAATTCTATACCCAATAAAGGAAAGAGTGCCCATCTAAAGGCAAAAGATATCAAAAGCTCTATGGGATGAAAGCGAAAAGCTGAGCTTGCATTCAGTTGTGTATCTGCATGATGGAAAGCATGAAAGCGCCACAATAAAGCCCAACGATGATTGAGCCTGTGCCAAAAGTACATATACAAATCAATCAATAAGCATTGACAAAGCAATCTTGCACCGAAAGGGAACTGCTGCCAAAGGGAGTTGCTGTACCAGTCTTGTTGATTGGCCCATTGTAAGCTTTTCTGGAAATAATAGCCCAATATGCCTACCACCAGCAGGTTGATAAGCCCAATACATATATTATAAAGATTATGCCTCCAAAGGTTTGGATAGTACTGTTGTGGGCGATAGTGCTCCGCCAAAAGGAGCAGGACAAAGAGCAGCGCTACAGCATAAGGCTGTAAAGCAGAAAGAAGCGCAGGGAGAGCATGAGCAGACATAGCGTATTCAATAAAAAAGGGCTTCTATATGTTACAACAGAAGCCCTTTAAATTTTTATACGTCAATATTGGCGTATTTAGCATTTTTCTCAATGAAGTCTCGTCGGGGTGCTACTTCATCGCCCATCAGCATCGAGAAGAGGTGGTCGGCTTCGGCAGCCGATTCGATAGTTACCTGCTTCAAAATACGGTTTTCGGGATTCATAGTCGTTTCCCAAAGTTGCTCAGGATTCATTTCCCCCAAACCTTTGTAGCGTTGTACGCCCACGCTTTCTTCTTTGCCTTCGCCGAGTTCCATAACAGCCTTTTGGCGTTGCTCTTCTGTCCAGCAGTAGATTTGCTTCTTGCCTTTTTTCACCAAATAGAAAGGCGGCTGGGCGATGTAGAGATAGCCATTTTCGATGATACTCTTCATATAGCGGAAGAACAGCGTGAGAATGAGCGTACGAATGTGGCTACCATCCACGTCGGCATCGGTCATGATGATAATTTTATGGTAGCGCAGCTTGTCAAGATTGAGGGCTTTTTCGTCCATCTCTCCGTCTTCACTTTTCTTGCCAAAATGTATGCCCAAGGCTGTGATGATATTTTTGATTTCTTCGTTGTCGTAGATTTTATATTCTTGGGCTTTTTCTACGTTCAGGATTTTTCCTTTGAGGGGCAATATGGCCTGAAAGGCGCGGTTGCGGCCTTGTTTGGCACTGCCTCCGGCGGAGTCGCCCTCTACAAGGTAGATTTCGCAGATACCGGGGTCGGTCTCAGCGCAGTCGGCCAACTTGCCGGGCAAGCTGTTGGAGCCGAGTACATTTTTTCTTTGCACCATTTCGCGGGCTTTGCGAGCGGCGTGGCGGGCTTGCGCGGCCAGCATCACTTTGTCCACAATCATTTTGGCGATGCGAGGGTTGCGCTCCAAGTAATCTACCAGTACCTCGCTCACACAAGATTCCACGGCACCTTTCACATCAGAGTTGCCGAGTTTGGTTTTGGTTTGCCCTTCAAACTGTGGTTCGGCTACTTTTACAGAGATTACGGCGGTAAGGCCTTCGCGGAAGTCGTCGCCGGTAATGTCTATTTTCACCTTGTCGAGCATACCGTTTTTGTCGGCATAGGCTTTCAGGGTACGTGTAAGGGCAGCACGAAAGCCGGCTACGTGTGTGCCTCCTTCGATAGTGCTGATATTATTTACATAAGAGACGATATTCTCGGTATAAGAGGTATTGTAGCGCAGACCTACCTCTACGGGCACTTCTCCTTTGTCGTTTTCGATGTAGATAACGTCAGGAATGAGTTTTTCGCGGGTTGCGTCTAAGTATTCTACAAACTCTACCAAGCCACCTTCAGAGTAAAACTCCTCGAAGAGAGGCTCGCCTTGTTCGTTTTGCTCGCGCAAGTCGGCAAGGGTAATACGGATACCTCTGTTGAGGAAGGCCAGCTCGCGCAGGCGGGTGGCTACGGTTTCGTACTTATATTCTGTATTTACAAAAATGGTATCATCAGGCTTGAAATGCACGATGGTGCCTGTGATGTCGGTCGTGCCGATTTCGCGTACCGGATAGAGCGGCGCACCGATGCTGTACTCTTGTTCGTACATTTTGCCTTGGCGGTGTACGGTTACTTTGAGGTGGGTAGAAAGAGCATTTACACAAGATACCCCTACGCCGTGCAAGCCACCGGAAACTTTGTAGGTATTTTTGTCGAATTTTCCTCCTGCGTGTAGTACCGTCATTACTACTTCTAAGGCAGAGCGTTTTTCCTTGAGGTGCATATCCACAGGAATACCGCGCCCATTGTCTTGTACGGATACGGAGTTGTCGGGGTGGATAGTTACCTGAATGGTATCGCAGTGGCCTGCAAGGGCTTCGTCTATGGAGTTGTCCACTACTTCCCAAATAAGGTGGTGCAAACCTTTGATACCTACATCGCCGATATACATGGCGGGGCGTTTGCGCACCGCCTCTAAGCCCTCTAATACCTGGATATTGTCGGCGGTATAGTTACTCTCTGTTGTGTTATGAATCATCTGAATTATGGGGATATTACGAACTAAACAGCCCCTCCACTTTTCTTTGTACCCAAGGCCTCCACTTCGGAAACCGAGGGAATAGCTTTTGTGGCAAGGGGGAGCATTTGAACACGTGAAAGTACAAAAAATATCTGATACTTCGGCGCTTAGGCAAGAAAATTAAGGTAAAAGCACTTTGTCGAGGGCGTGAATCACGCCATTTTTGGCTTGAATATCAGGAGCTATGATAGTAGCTGTCCCTATTTGCACTTCTCCTCCGTTGATTTTTACTTGTAAGCTTTTGCCACCGAGGGTTTTGAGGCTTTGGCCATCTTGCAAGCTGCTCAGTTCGAAGCGCCCTTTGATGATATGATTAAGGATAATACTTTTGAGAACACTCTGTTGGGCAGGGTCGAGGAGTTCTTCGAGTTTGCTTTCGCCCAAGGCCATAAAAGCATCATTGTTGGGAGCGAGGAGGGTCAGATTATTCTCCTTGTCGAGCTGCTCTACCAAGCCTACTGCTTGGCTAACGGTGGCTAAAGTTTGGAAGTTGGCACCGCTACTGATAATATCTTCGATAGAGGCACTTTCTTTGGTATCGCCGGAGGAGGCCGTTTTTTGAGGAATGGGGGAGAGCTTGCCTGTATTCTCTTGGGCTTGGCTGGTGGGTTCGTCGCAGGCCTGCATCAGGCAGCTGCATAAGGCGAGTACAAAAAGTCGAGAAATCTTCATAAACAATTTTTTAAAAGCGTAAGATGTATATTTGGGGCTTAGAGTAAAAGATTATTTTGTTTTATAAGTTGTTTACCTTTCATAAAACTTTGGGCATGTATTGTGAGTTTAGTAGCTGAGTGAAAGAGGGATATGATACAAATTTAATGGAAAATACCAATTTCGTAGCCTTTTCTCTCCTGAATTTACACAGATACGACCGTCAATAACCTTCTTATACGATGAAAGTACTTCTACCGTTGTCATACAGGTATTTTTTGTGTTTTCTGATTAGCACAATCACTGTATTGCCACTTTTTGGGCAATCCATTTTTGAAAATCCTATCACGGGTACGAACCCCAATACGGCCAATCCTTATACCAATGGACAAATAGTAGATGCCAACATCACGGCCTCAGGGATTGGGCGCGGCGCGGGCATCAATGGAATTAATACCAACGACCGCTACAATGCGACTGCTTGGAATGTGGCTACTTTGGCCGATGCCATCAACACCAATCGCTATTTCACCTTTACAATTACACCCAATACGGGTTTTCAGATTAATTTTCTGAGCCTCGTCTATACCGGACAAGCTTCGGGTACGGGGCCTACGAATGTGGTGATTCGCTCCAGCGTAGATGGTTTTGCCAGTGATATTGGCAGCCCTACTATCGCGGGTACTACCATAGATTT
>DAIQNQ010000029.1:0-17996 GCA_036788275.1 Thermonemataceae bacterium | reverse complement strand
ATGGTTTTGCCAGTGATATTGGCAGCCCTACTATCGCGGGTACTACCATAGATTTATCGGCAGCCGCTTTTCAGGGCATCAATGCAGCCATCGAGTTTCGGATATATGCTTGGGGAGCAAGTGCCGCAGGTGGTACATTCAGTATCAACAATTTTGTGTTCAATGCAACTATCTCTTCCACTGCACCTTTGCCGCTTATACAGTTGGAGTATCCGGTGGGGACAGCACAATCTTGCGGCTTTCAGTTAGACTTTGGTCCTGTAACCAACAACAGCAGTCAAACGCTTTTGCTTCGTGTAAACAATGCGGGAGGTGCCGTACTCAACATTACGGGTGTGGCAGGCATTGCAGCGCCTTTTGCCGTGTTGGAGAGCTTTCCTGTTAGTGTACCCATAGGTGCTTTTGCGGAGTTGCACATCGTTTTTTCTCCCACAGCTTTGGGCAATTTCCAGCAGGATATCAGTCTGACAAGCAATGCTTCGGCTACTTGCAATATACTGCTTTCTGCCTTTGTTTTTGACTTTACGGGGGGAGGCGCTACGCTGCGCCCCGGCGACCTGATGATTGTAGGCTACGATACGATTACCAACGACAGCGGAGACGACATCGTTAGTATCACCAACTTGGTGGCCTTGCCGCCCAATACAGCTATCCAGCTCATCAATGCCAGCTATGAGCTGGATGCCGCTCCCAACGTGAGAAATCGGCGCTGGTTTTCGGCCACAGATGCCGGAGGCAA
The DNA here is from genome assembly GCA_036788275.1 of Thermonemataceae bacterium. GTDB lineage: Bacteria > Bacteroidota > Bacteroidia > Cytophagales > Thermonemataceae > DAIQNQ01. Next base: position 17,257 of record DAIQNQ010000029.1, on the reverse strand, counting down.
AGGTGTAGCCGCCCAGCTATTGGTATATAACGGTGCGTCGGCGCTTCCGGCAGGTACTCTGATATGCTTTAGAGTGCCGGGCAGCGGTGCTATCACTAATATAGAGGTAAATGGTGTGCCGAGCAGCGATTTTGTGGTAGTTACCAACCTCAATTGTAGCAACTCCAGCTTTGTACTGCCCATCGGGATTAATATTTCTTCTTCGCAGCCTGATACTTTTTTTATCGGGCAAGGGCGCTGGATAGACCCGGGTGCGGGCAATGAATATCTTTTTTTTGATGGGAGAATTTTGGCAGGCTTACAGGAAGGAGGCCTTTGGCACCAAGTCAGCGATAATACCAATTTTCCTGTGAGTACCGCCCGCCGTCGCTCACGCATTCCTCCCGATATAGAGTGCTTCGCATTGCAAGGTGCAGCTACCCCCGACAGGCGCTATGCCTACTACAATGGCAGTAAAACAGGTTCTCAGGCAGTCCTTATCAGCGCCATCATCAATTACAGTGGCAACTGGATAGCAGTGAGCACGCCGCTGCCCAATGGCAATGAGTTGCCAGCCTCTACCTGTGGTACTGATTTCTCTGTAAGCGGAACAGCCGTGGCGGGTGTATGGACAGGTGCCGAAGACAGCAACTGGTTCAACTGTCGAAATTGGGAAACTTTTGCCGTACCCGACCGCAACATAGATGTACTGATTGGTACAGCTGCTTTGCAAGGAGCAAATATCGTTTATAATGCACCTTTTGCCAATCGCTTTGCAGGCATTGCAGAGGCACGTAACTTGATTATCGCCCAACAAAGTGTAGCCCTTGTGGGTACGCCACTCAATCGTTTGGACATTTATGAAAATCTGCTTTTGGGGGGTACGGGATTGCTCCGTATGGATGATGGCAATCCTGCTACGCTCGATGGCACTGTCAATCTTTTCGGCAATTGGAATAATACAATGAGCCAGACTGCTTTTGCCGAAGGCAATGGCACGATTCACTTTGTGGGCACTTCTGCCCAGAGCATCACCACGGTAGGAGGAACAGAAACTTTTGCAAATATTACTTTCGACAATATTACAAGTATCATACTCAACAATACCAATGCCTTGGTAGCAGGCACAGCCACTTTTACGAATGGTATTCTAACAGCCGACAATGCCGCCACTGCTCGCATAGAGTTTCTCAACAACGCCACTGCGACCAATGCCAATGCCAACAGCTACGTAAACGGCTGGGTGCGCAAAGTGGGCAATCAGGCTTTTACCTTTCCGCTGGGCGATGAGGGTTTTTATGCACCGGCGGGCATCTCGGCACCCATTTTGGCTACCGACCATTTTACAGCTACTTACCGTCGTGTAAGTCCTAACCCTTTCGACATTGGTCAAAAATCAATTACCTTAGACCGTGTGGGGAATTGTGAATATTGGATTATTGACCGTACAAATGGGATTTCTAACGTAAACGTAACGCTCAGCTACGACAATGTGCGCAGCTGTGGCATCACGGCAGGGCAAGAGGGCGACTTGCGGGTAGCCCGTTGGGATGGCAGCCTCTGGCAAAATGAGGGCAATATCAACACCACGGCTAGCACCATCACCAGCAATATCATCAATAATTTTAGTCCCTTTACCTTGGCCAGCACTACTGCTTTCAATCCTTTGCCCGTAGAGCTGCTTGGCTTCGAGGCGAGGCTGCTGCCCAATGGCCAAGCCGAACTGCGCTGGCAAACCTCGCAGGAAGTAAACAATGCAGGCTTTGAGGTGGAGCGCTCCGCCAATACACGTAATTTTGAGCGCATCGGTTTTGTTGGTGCGCGTGGAGGCAATGGCTTGCAAAGTTACGCCTTTACAGACCCGCTCTTTGCTCAAGAAGCTTATTACAGACTTCGCCAGATAGACTTAGACGGCACAGCCACTTACAGCAAAATAGTATATTTGAAAGCAGCAAGTAGTTGGGCACAATGGCGTATTTTCCCCAATCCCACACGCAGCGGCTTGTACATTGAATATGGAGGCGAAGTGCCTGCCGATGTACAAATGCGCTTGAGCGATGCCCGTGGCACAGTGCGATATCGCTATCAAGGCACTTGGCAAGGCCTGCCGGAAGCCCTTTATCGTGAGGTGGAAAAGCTGCCAGTCGGCTTGTATATATTGCAGATAGGTACTGCCAAAGAGCGCTTTCAACAAAAAATTGTGAAGGAATAAGACTGTTTTGCCTCTATGTATTATTGTGTATTTAGAAAATAAGCTCATACTTCGCTTCGTCGGGTTTATCTTTTGAAAATGAATAGAGGCGGACTTTTTCCGGCGGTGATTATTTTGGAGAAGCTTTTTTCTTGGGAAAATATGGATTTTGAGCATAATATTTTGTATAATGCCTGCGTTTTGAAATATAATGCTTAAAAATCAGTATCTCACCTAAATAAAAAAGGAGGAAAACTTTGAAACGTCGAGATTTTATCCAGATAGCAGGCATGGGCTTCGGCGGTGCCATGCTGGCAGTGCCCATGATGGGGCATGGTATTCCCATCGAGGCGCTCTTGGAGCCGCGCTTGCTGCGTGAAGAAAAGAAAAAATTGGCCGATGTAGCCCTCAACACCGCCAAGGCACAGGGGGCTTCTTATGCCGATGTACGCATCGGGCGCTACCTCAACCAGTTTATCTTCACCCGCGAGAAGCAGGTGCAAGGCATCAACAATACCGAGTCTTTCGGGGTAGGGGTGCGCGTGATTGTGAATGGTACTTGGGGCTTTGCGGCCACGGCTATCGTAACTGCCGAAAGCGTAAAAAAAGCTACTGAAACTGCCGTAGCCATTGCCAAAGCCAATAGCCGCTTGCAAAAGCAACCCGTGAAATTGGCTTCGGCCAAGGGCGTGGGAGAGCTTACTTGGAAAACTCCCATAGAGCAAAATGCCATGGAAGTACCCATCTCTCAGAAAGTAGATTTGCTGCTGAGTGCCAATGCTGCCGCCATCGAAAATGGCGCTACCTTTGTCAATTCGGCGCTTTTTATGGTCAATGAGCAAAAGTATTTTGCCTCTACCGATGGTTCTTACATAGACCAAGACATTCATCGGATTTGGCCTAATTTCAATATCACCGCCATAGACCGCTCCTCCGGCAAGTTCAAGAGCCGCCAAGCCTTGAGTGCCCCCATGGGCATGGGCTACGAGTACCTCTCGGCCAAGCCCGAAGGCAAGCGCAAAGCCCCCGGTGGCCTGATTGCCTACGCCAAATACTACGATATGATAGAAGACGCTACCACCAGTGCCAAACAAGCCAAAGAAATGCTCTCGGCCAAATCTGTAAAGGCCGGAAAGTACGATTTGGTATTAGATCCCGACCACCTCGGCCTTACTATCCACGAGTCGGTAGGACACCCCTTGGAGCTCGACCGTGTGCTGGGCTATGAGGCCAACTACGCAGGTACGAGCTTCGCTACTTTGGACAAGTGGAAGACCAAAAACTTCAACTATGGTAATAAACTGGTAAATCTCTTTGCCGACAAAACGCAGCCATTGGCCTTGGGTACGGTAGGCTACGACGACGAAGGCGTGAATACCAAGCGTTGGGATTTGGTGAAAGAAGGCGTATTGGTAAATTACCAAGCCATCCGCGACCAAGTGCATATCTTGGGCGAGGCTGAGTCGCACGGTTGCTGCTATGCCGATAGCTGGAGCTCTGTACAGTTCCAAAGAATGCCGAATGTGTCTTTAGCGCCCAATCCGAACAAATACTCTATTGATGAGATGATTAAGAATGTGGACAAAGGTATCTACATCATGGGGCGTGGTTCGTATTCTATTGACCAGCAGCGCTACAACTTCCAGTTTGGCGGTACGGTATTTTATGAAATCGAAAAAGGGGAAATCAAAGGCATGCTCAACGACGTGGCCTACCAGTCCAATACCCAAGAGTTTTGGAACTCCTGCGCAGCTATTTGCGATGAAGGCGACTACAAGCTCTTCGGTTCTTTCTTCGACGGCAAAGGGCAACCTTCGCAGATTAGCGCTGTGTCGCATGGAAGCGCTACCACGCGTTTTAATGGTGTAAATGTAATTAACACCGCCCGTAATATTTAATCTACCAACCTAGGATCTTTTTGATATGGCTATATTGACCAAAGACGAGGCTGAAAAAATCCTCAAAAAAGCACTCTCCTTTTCCAAAGCCGAAGAGTGCTCCCTAAGCTTGAGTGGAGGCCGACAAGGAAATATCCGCTATGCGCGCAATGAGGTTTCCACCAGTGGTGAGGCCGAGGAAATCAGCTTGTCTATTACCAGCAGCTTCGGAAAAAAATCGGGTACGGCCTCTATCAATGAATTAGACGATGCCTCGCTCGAAAAAGTGGTGCGTCGCTCCGAAGAGCTGGCCCGCTTGGCACCCGAAAATCCCGAATATGTAGCTCTGCTTGGCCCACAAAGCTACGAAGAGGCCAAAACCTACTTCGATAATACCGCCGCCATCAATCCCGATTACAGAGCCAAAGCTGCTTTTGACAGTATTGCAGCCTGTGAGCGCAAAAAGCTGGTAGCAGCGGGCTTTATGGAGGATAATACCGGCTTTAATGCCATCATGAACTCCAAAGGCCTCTTTGCTTACAATCGCTCTACCTCGGTAGATTTCTCCCTGACCGCACGCACCGAAGACGGCACAGGCTCCGGCTATGTAAGCCGCGACTGCAATGACCTCTCGAAGCTGCTGGTAGGGAAGTTTTCGGATATTGCTGCTACCAAGGCTGCCCAATCGGTAAATGCCAAAGCCTTGGAGCCGGGTAAATACACCGTGATTTTGGAGCCTACCGCCGCCATAGACTTGCTTAGCAATATGCTTGGTAGTATGGATGGCCGCAGCGCTGATGAAGGCCGCAGCTTTTTGAGCAAAAAAGGAGGTGGTACACGTGTAGGTGAGAAGTTTTTTGATGAGCGTGTAACCATCTACTCCGATCCCTTCCACCCGGAAGTACCTACTTCTACTTGGACAAATGATGGGCGCAAGCGCGAAAAAACCATCTGGGTAGAAAAAGGTATCGTAAAAAACGTGTACAACTCACGCTATTGGGGTCAGAAAAATGGCATCGTGGCCATTCCTTCGCCTGCCAACGCCATTATCGAAGGCGGGAAGTCGAGCTTGGAAGAGATGATTCGCTCTACCAAAAAAGGAATCCTCGTAACGCGCCTCTGGTATATCCGCAGCGTGGACCCGCAAACCTTGCTTTATACAGGCCTTACCCGAGACGGAACTTTCTACATCGAAAACGGAAAAATCAAGTACCCTGTCAAAAACTTCCGTTTCAATGAAAGCCCCATTATCATGCTCAATAACCTCGAAGAGCTGGGCAAGCCGGAGCGCATCAATGGAAACTTGGTACCGCCGATGAAAATCCGTGACTTTACGTTTACAAGTCTTTCAGATGCTGTATAAACTTGATAGTTAGCCAAAATTTGTTTAGTAATACCCAAAAAAAGCCTGCTCCTTCTGAGGGCAGGCTTTTTGTTTTGGAGCTTGCCAAAGTTAATCAGCAATCTTGGTCCACGTATTATAAGCATTTTGGGTGGCCTTAGCATTGTAAAGAGCCATAGTAACTACGCCATTCTCCATTTTTACAGTAAGATAAATTTCCAAAGGCTTGTTGTCAGAAGTATTATAAACCAAGTATTTATTGTAGTCATAGGTATTTTGCCACTTGGCAAAGTTCCATACCTTGCTTACATTGGTATCTCCTTTTTGTGGCACACGCTGGTACTTGAAGCCCTCTTGGGTATCTACTACATAAAATACATTACCGGTGGAGGAGCGGTATTTGCCCGCTACGGGAATTTGTGCAAAGCCTTGCAACTGTGCAAAGAGGAGCAAGCCGAGCAGGCATACTCCGAAAGAGAAGTTTTTATTCATAGATGACAGTTTTTTGTTTTAAAAAAGACATATAATAATAAGCTTTTATTATCAAAAATCCAACCTTTTGTAAAGGAAATTCTCTGAAAGTCAGGGAATAAAATGTAAGAAAATATAAAAAAAGAAACCTTAATTAGGTCGTCTGCCTGACAATCGCTCTTAAGAAACTATTTTAACTTGCAGCATTGTTAGGAAAGAGTGTTGGACTTAAAATTACAAAAGCTCATGAAACTGCATATTGGCGACCCCGCTCCCGATTTTGAAGTAAAAGATATTTATAACAAGCCTATTCGCCTGAGCGATTATCAAGGAAAAAAAATCTTGATTTCTTTTTATCGCAATGTGGCTTGCCCCTTCTGCAACCTGCGTGTACACCAACTCGGCAAGCTGCACCCTACGCTCCAAGCACAAGGCTTAGAGATGCTCTTCTTTTTTGAAACGCCAAAAAAGCATATTTTGCTCAGCTCTTTCCACTCTGGTCTTTCGCCTATCAGCATTGTGGGCGACCCCGAAAAGCAGATGTACAAACGCTATGGCGTAGAAAGCTCCCTGCTCAAATCGGTAGCAACTTTGCTGAAGTCCGGTGCGCAAGAGCAGCTTAAGGAAGCCAAAGCCTTGGGCTTAGACCAGTTCAAAGATGATACTATTGTGTCGAGGGTATTGCCTGCGGATTTTCTGATAGACGAGCAGGGCATCATCAGAGAGGTATATTATGGCACGGCCATGAACGACCACCTGCCTATACAACAAGTAAAAGACTTTGCTGCCTTGGCACCCGCCGTCTGAACAAAAGCTTTTTGCGTATATTGATGACGCTCTGAGGAATAATCTCTATTTTTATACGGAAGTTCACACGAGCTTTAGAGATTACCTTGGTTATTTGTTTTGATTTTCAATAATTTATGCCCAAAATAAAATTCCTTTTTATGAAACAAGCCTTCAACTATCTCTTCGGTCTCTTTTGCTTGCTTGGCTTGCTGCCCAAGCAGCTCCATGCCCAATTGGAGCAGCACGCCCGCTGGGAAGTAAAAGCCCAAGTGAGTAGTGCCAAAGTGGGAGAGGAGATAGACATTATCTTTACAACCACCATAGATAAGGATTGGTACTTGTACTCTTCCGACTTCGACCCCGACCTCGGCCCTACCGTTACCACTTTCGAGTTTAAGAAACATCCCTCTTATGAGTTGGTAGGAGGTATCAGAGCCATCAATCCACAAAAAAAATATGATGATATTTTTGAGGGAGATGTTACCTTCTTTAAGAAAAAAGGAGAGTTTCGCCAAAAAATAAGAGTGCTGAAAGCGCCCTTGCTGCTCGAAGGAGAGATAGACTACCAAACCTGCTCCGATATTTCGGGCTTGTGTACGCAGGGCAACTATACAATTCGCTTCAGTGGGGTAGAAATCATTGTCTCTAATAGCACCGATACGGAAAGCAAAGGCGAGGAAAAAGTACAAAATACCGAAGAAAAGAAGGAGAGCCAAGATACACAAGCCGCTACCACCGACAGCAGCCAAACAAAAGAAGAAGTAAAAAGCAAGGAGCTTGAGGAAGAAACAGCTTCTCAAGAAGTATCTGCCAGCACGGATAGCAATGGCGGGCTTTGGGCTTTTTTGGGGATAGCCTTTGTAGGAGGGCTTTTTGCCTTGCTTACGCCTTGCGTATATCCGATGATTCCGATGACGGTATCACTGTTTATGAAAGGTGATACCGCTGCCCCTGCCGACGAAAGCCCCGAAGCACGTCAAGCCCGTGAGCGCGCCAACCGCCGCAAAGGGATTGTCAAGGCCATGGTGTATGGGCTTTCAATTATTGCCATTTATGGGCTGATTGGCTTGGTCGCTTCCTTGGTCTTTGGCATCGAGTTTTCCAACGATTTGAGTACACACTGGCTGCCCAATATCTTGTTTTTTGTAATTTTCTTGGTTTTCGGCATGTCCTTCTTGGGCATGTTCGAGCTGGTATTGCCCAGCGGCTTTGTAAACCGCATAGACCGCAAGGCCGACCAAGGAGGCTATGCCGGGGTGTTTTTTATGGCTTTTACCTTGGTACTGGTGTCTTTCTCTTGTACTGCCCCCATTGCCGGAAGCTTGATTTTTGCTTCGGTACAAGGCGAAGTAATACGCCCGGTACTGGGCATGGTAGCATTTTCGAGCGCCTTTGCCCTGCCTTTTGTAGGTTTTGCCTTGTTTCCTACGGCCATGAAAGGCCTGCCCAAATCCGGCGGCTGGCTCAATACCGTAAAGGTATTTTTGGGTTTTGTGGAGCTTGCCTTGGCCTTTAAGTTTTTGAGTACCGCCGACCTTTCCTACCACTGGGGTATTTTGGACAGAGATGTATTTTTAGTATTTTGGATAGTGATTTTCGCCCTACTCGGTTTTTATCTTTTGGGCAAGATACAACTCCCGCACGACAGCAAAATTGAGAAACTCAGTGTGCCCCGTCTGATGGTGGCTATCACAGTTTTTAGTTTTACTTTGTATATGATTCCGGGCTTGTTTGGTGCCAATCTCAAGCTTTTGGCGGGTATTATTCCTCCCCAAAGCACCCATAATTTTGATGTGCCTTCTCTCGCTGCCTCCCAAGGCCTGCAAACGCTTCCTGCTACGACACAAACAGTAAGTGAAAAGGTGAAATATGCCGATTTTCTGCATTTACCCCATCGCTTACAAGGCTTTTTTGAATACGAGCAAGGCATTGCTTATGCCAAAAAAGTGAATAAGCCTATCTTCTTGGATTTTACAGGCCACGGCTGCGCCAATTGCCGTAAGATGGAAGAATACGTATGGAACGACCCACGCATTTTACGTATCCTAAACGAAGAATACGTGATTATCTCGCTTTATGTGGACGATAAAACGCCCCTGCCCGAGGCCGAGTGGTATCAGTCAAAAACGGGTGGTATCAAGAAAACCATAGGCAAGAAAAATCTCCATCTCCAAGCCGACCTCTTCGAGTCTATCGCCCAGCCTTATTATGTGTTGATGGATGCTGAGGGCAATCGCTTGGTAAACAGTGAGGTGGGCTATGACCCCGACAAAAACAAGTTCTTGAACTTTTTGGAGCGCGGTGTAGAAAACTTCAAGAAAAAGCAGCCCGCCAAAACAGTGGCTGCTGTGAAACCTTAATTCTTTATAAATTACTTTGAGGTGCAAAGTTTGCTTTGTACCTCATTCTTTATTTATGTATTGGATATACTTAGTAATAGGAGGCCTCTTTGAGGTAGGATTTGCTATTTGCCTGAAATACTCACAAAATTTTACCAAGCTTTGGCCTTCCATTGGCTTTGCGGCTTGTATCAGTTTGAGCTTCTGGATGCTTAACAAGGCTGCACAGGGCATTCCCATAGGCACTGCTTATGCGGTATGGACAGGCATCGGCGCTGCGGGTACAGTATTATTGGGGATATGGCTCTTTAAGGAAAGTGCAGACTTTTGGAGGCTGTTTTTTCTGAGTACCTTAATTGCCTCTATCATTGGGCTGAAACTTTTTGCAAAATAAAAAATAACTGACTCAAAATCGCTGCATAGCATTCGGGCAGTATTTGTATTTGAAAACCGAGAAATCAGCCCAAAAAAATAGATTAAGGCTATTTCGTAACAGTAAAAGTGATATATAAGATGTTTTTGTCGCCCACATTCTCCACGTTGGCATGGATTTCCTTGACCTTCCAGCCATCGGACAAGAGCGCCTGGATTTCAGCAAAGTCAGTAGAAGGGTTGGCTGTGAGATTGACTGTTTTATTGATAGTTTTAGACTCCATAAACAATTTTTAATTAAACAAACATCGTAAATATAATGCAAGCGTTGCAATAAAAACAATTTGTGTTTCGTAAATTTAATTTATCTGCTCACTAAGAAGAACTCTGATACTGACGCGCACCCTAAAATTCAACCAATAATAAGCAAAATTTAAACTTGTTGCAAACAAAGCCTCAAAATTATTGAATTTATTTTGAAGAGGCGATTATCCTTACTTTCTTTTGTCCCAAATATACAAAACTTCATATTCATTACACTTTTTTTCTTTAGTTTTGCCTCCATACAGTATGCCCACCTTTTTTGCATTGCTTTGATGATATTGCGATATGTACTTTCCATTTGGTTGATGTGCCTTTGCTGCAAGCTGCAAGCCGACGATTTGGGTCGCGCGCTCAAGGCTTTGCAAAATAAGCAATATGCCCAAGCCAGACAGTTTTTACAGAAAAATTTGCAGAAGAATCCTCGCCAGCCTTTGGCCAAATACGCTTATTCGCTTTATTTTCAGGCCGAAGCGCCTCATGCCCGTGCCGACTCTGCTTATTGGTACTTATTGGCTGCTTTGGCCGATTGGCAGCAGCCTGAGGTAGCCCGCCAATACGAAAAACAAGCCCGCAAACTGAAGCTCAGTCCCGATAGCTTGCAGCAGCACCAGCGCTTACTCGAAAAGAAAGCCTATCTGCAAGCCCGACAGCGCTTTGATGTAGAGGCTTTTCAGTTTTTTACAGATACTTTCCGAGAAGCTCCGGAATGGGCACGCGCCGTAGAAATACGCGACAGCCTTGCCTTTGAAGCCGCCCGAACAGAAGATTCTTTTGAGGCTTACAAGGCTTTTTTGCGGCGCTACCCCGACTCCAAGCAGGCGCGTGATGCGGAGCGCTTTCGTGATTTGTTGGTTTTTGAACAAGAAACCGCAGGCAAAAGCTTGGCCGAATACGAGGCTTTTCTCGAAAACTACCCGCAGTCTAAAGCCCGTGAGGAAGCCGAAAAACACATCTTCGACATATTGGCCTATACGCACAGCAGCGAGGGCTATGAGCAACTTTACAGGCGCTTCGGCAATAGTGCTGCCGGGCAGCGGGCTTTGCATTGGCTGCACTTTTTGTATCAAGAGCAAAACCAAGAGGGCGTTTTTCTGAAAAAATTTCCGCAATATATCCATAAAGACAAGCTCCAAAAGCTCTTGCCCTACAATGCGCTCGACTACCTGCCAGTCTTGATAAACGGGCGCTACGGCTACGGTGCTGCCAATGGTGAGCTGCCCATTGCTTGCCAATTGGATACTATCCCGCAGGCGCACCTCTGCGAGCCTATACAAACAAGTTGGCTGAGCTTTATTGTAGATGGCAAATTGGGCGTGTGGGACAAGCTGGGGCAGGTACTCTTCGAGGCGCAGTTTGATGCGGTCGAAGACTTTGGCGAAGGCCTACTCTTGGTACAAAAAGGCAAGATGCAGGGGCTGGTACACTTGGGCGGCTTTGTAGCTGTGCCCATCCAATACGAGGCCATCGAAAGGCTGGGAGGCAATCTGTTGAAAATAAAGCAAGAAGGCCGATGGGGATTGAGTACTGTGCATCATAAGTGGGTGGAAGAAGCGATGTATGAAGAGATAGACTTGCTCTCACAGGAGTGGATACGCTTCCGTCGCGACAGCCTCTATGGCTTTTTGCATCGTCATTATCTTTTGGCCAAGCTGGCCAAGCGCCCCAGTCCGCCCATTTATTGTCAATACAGCGATATAGAAGATTTTGAAGAAAACTATCTCTTGGCCGAAGACCTGCAAGGCCGCCGCGGGCTGCTCTACCGCGATGGCAACGAGGCACTCTCTTTTGCTTTTGAGGATATTCGGGCAGTTGCCGTCTTGTGGATTGCCAAAAACGAAGAAGGCCATCGCCTTTACACATCAAAGGGAAAGCTTTTGCAAGAGCAAATTTATGAGGGCTACCATGCCTCAGAAAGCCTTCTGGCACTCAAAAAGTCAGGAAAATGGGCTTTGTTCGACAAAGAGGGTGTGATGTTGTATGATTTTAAATACGACTCTATCACGTTTTTACGCGAGTTGATAGTGCTTCATCAAGGGAGAAATACCATTCTGGAGTTTCCCAACCAAAAGCGTGTGAGCCTGCCCAATATCAAATCCTTACAAATTATACGAAGTCCCTCCGAAAGCAAGCCTTATTTCTTGTTGGTAGAGCAGCAAAACAGCAAGAAAGGATTATACAACATACAAGGAGCGGTCGTATTGCCGACTCGCTACGACAGAATCTATATGCTCGAAAAGCAGCTGATTAGTGTAGGTATTGCACAAAAAAACGGTTTGGTAGATACTTTGGGGCGAGAGCTCGTAAAAATGGAATACGAAGGTATCGGCAATATGAGCGAGGGCTTTGTGCCCCTGCTCAAAGACGGAAAATTTGGCCTTTTTGAGCCAAAAACCAAGCTCTTATTACCACCTGTGTACGACCTGCTGCCGCGCAGCTATGCCCAATTAGGAGGCCAAGCCATACTGATAGCTCGCAAAGACGGTTTTTGGGGCTTTATCAATGCGCAAAATACACAGCTGAGTGCCTTTGTTTATGATGAAATTCGCTTTTGGCAAGACTCGATGGCACTGGTACGCCACCAAAATGAATGGCTTTTTGAGAACTATCTACTGCCTGATTCCCTGAGGGCTTCGGTGATTTTTGATGAAATCCGCATATTGCAAGAGGCTCTCGGACAAAAGAATACGTGGATATGGACACGCTCCGGCGAGGTACAAGGCGTATGGCACAGCCTCCAAGGCAATGTAGTGCCTATGCAGTACCGCCAAATACAAACTTTGGGCACGGCAGAGTACCCACTTTTTGTATGCGAAAAAAACTTTGAAGTAGGGCATATAGAGATGATGAGCATCAGCTACTACAACCACCGCGGCAAACTCCTCAAGAAGCGCCTTGTACGAGAGCAAGACTTGGCACGCCTCCAATGCCCCGACGAGGAACTACCATAACATTTCGTTGCGCAGCCAACCCGTAATACTAAAGCGCGGGCGCTCGGTAGGGCGCACCTCGTGCCATACGCTGGGGCTGTGCAAGCATACCAAAGTGCCCGATTGAGGTAAAATATCCGTAAAATCTGTGTCGGCCTCGGCCTCGTGATACACCCGCAAAGCACCGCCATCGGCAGCTTGCCAAGCCTCGTTGAGGTACAAAATACAAGATACGATGCGGCTTTTGGTATGCTGAAATTGGTCGAGATGCTTCTTGTAAAAGCCCGCCGGAGGGTATGCCGCATAGTGGCACTCAAAAGATTGCAGCCCCAAGTAGCAGCTGCGGTTCAGGCTTTGGCGAAGTGCTTCGATGCGCTGCCAATATTGCTGCTGCGCTTCCGAAAGTGCTTGCTCTTCCCACCAATGCACATAGTCGCTGCGGATTTCGCTGCGGACTTGGTGGGCTTGGCCTTGCCCGATACCGGCCTTCTTAAATTTTCCGTTTTCTTGTAGGCCTTGTAAGTCGGCCAGCAGGGCTTTGGCCAAGGCAGGGCTGATAAAATCCGGCACTACGGCCCAAGATTTTTCGGCAAATTGCTCGCTGAGTTGTTCAAAGAGAGTTTCGTCGTTCATAGCCTAAGCACTCAGATATACACCCATTTTTTCTTCATCATCCAATACCACTGTTACGTGCTCTTGCAAGGTAGTGGCCAAAGCATAGCCCACATAGTCGGCGGCAATCGGAAAAAGGCGATAGTCGCGATTCACCAAAAGGGCAGTTTGGAACTTGCGCACGGGAATTTCAAAAAAAGGTTGGAGGCTGTAAATGAGTGTGCGCCCTGTGTTGAGTACATCATCTACCAAGATAATCACCTTATCGGCGAGCTTTTCTAAAGGCATACTCAGCTGCACCTCAGCCCCAAAGGGCACGCTTTTGTCGAGCGAGAGCTTTACCAATTGGTAGGGTAGTGGCGCTATTTGGCCAAAATCTGCTGCCAATAGCTCGGCCAAGCGGAAGCCGCTTTTTTCGATACCGATAAATACAATTTCCGATTCTTGTGCATTGCGCTCGTATATCTCGAAGGCCATGCGCTTTATTTTTTGCAGGGTTTGCTGCTTGTTGAGTATCAGGCTGAGGGCTGCTGCCATAGGGAGAAGATTTGAAAATAATGACAAACTTAGGAAATTCTTTCAAAAGAATAAAGTAGCCGAAGCAAAGTGCAAGGGAGAAAGGCGCTTTGCAAATCAATCCGGCCAATCCTTTCTCTCTTGCCATAGTTTTTTATTAAATTGCGAATCTTATGGGCTATAAAGATATTTTGCTGACTCCCATCTACTTGGCAGTCATTTATTTGTTGATGTATTGGTACCGAAGGCGTGCGAGCAATCCTCTGACCAAGCCCTACTTTTTTCCGGCTTTTCATCTGAAGGTGGTGGGCGCTTTGGCCGTGGGATTGATTTATCAGTTCTACTACCGTGGCGGCGATACTTTCAATTTTTTTCGTGATAGCAGCATTATTTGGGAGGCCTTTTTGGATTCGCCTTTGTTGGGCTTTAAGGTGCTGCTGGCCGACCAGCAGTACGATGCCGAGACCTACCCTTATGTGAGTCGCATTTACTTTTATCAAGATGGCAACACGCGCCCGATTATCAAAATATCGGGCTTTTTGGGATTTTTTACTTTTCATACCTACAGTGCCATTGCGCTGCTTTTTGCCCTGATATGCTTTTCGGGCTTGTGGGCTTTGTACCAGAGCCTGATAGATATGTATCCGCAGTTGAACCGCTCTTTGGCCGTGGCGGTATTTTTTATTCCTTCGGTATTTTTTTGGGGTTCGGGCTTGCTCAAAGACACCATCACTTTGGGCGCTTTGGGCTGGTCTTTCCATGCCATCTACTTTGGTTTGCTCAAGCGGAAAGCCATTGTAAGAAATGTACTGATACTTTTGTTGATGATACTGCTCATCCAAAGTGTCAAAATTTACATCTTGCTTTGCTTTATTCCGGCGGTATCGCTGTGGTTTTTTTTGCATTATCGCTCCCAAATGCGCTCTGCCTTGTTGCGTTTGCTGCTTTTGCCCTTGGCTTTTGTCTTTGCCTTGCCCATAGGCTATGTGGCCGTAAACAAGCTTACCGAAGGCTCGCGCTATTCTTTAGACCAAGTGGCCAATACGGCGCGCGTTACTTCTGAGTGGCTGCTGTATGTGAGCGAGAAGCAGGGAGGTTCAGCTTATTCTTTGGGCGAGCTGGACGGCACTTTGCCCAATCTGCTCTCGAAGTTTCCGCAGGCGGTATGGATTAGTTTGTTTCGGCCTTATATTTGGGAGGCGCGCAACCCCGTCATGCTGCTTTCGGCCTTAGAGGCGCTGTTTTTTTTGTGGATTACGCTGCGGGTATTGTGGGAAGTGCGCTTTCGCTTTGTGAGCATTGTTTTTGCGCATCCTTTTATTGCTTTTGGCTTGATATTTTCCATTGCCTTTGCCTTCGGTACAGGCGTGAGCAGCTATAATTTCGGTACTTTGGTACGCTACAAGATACCGCTTATGCCCTTCTACCTATCGGCTATCTATGTGCTGCGCTACTATAATAATAGGAGTAAAAAGTTGTTTTGATTGCTCTGCACAGAGTAATGCGCCTCGATGTGTGTGCGTGCTTTTTTTCCCATCGCTTGTCGGGCTTCGGGCTGCTCCAGCAGATAGGCCAGCGCCTCGTACCATTCTTCGGGGCTTTGGCAGAGCAGGCCATTGACTTTTTGTTGGATAATATCGCTGTTTACTCCCACAGGCGAGGCCACAGCCGGAATCTCCAAAGCCATGTATTGCAGCGCTTTGAAGCCGCACTTGCCCTTGGCCCAAGCGTCGTCGCTGAGGGGCATCAGGCCGATGTCTATTTGTGCCAAATCCGCTATTTCACTTTCTTTGCGCCAAGGCACATAGTGCAAGGAGGCGAGCTTGATGGCAGGCGGACGGTTGGAGATGACCCGAAACTCGAAACAGTATTTTCCTTCAAGCTTTTGCAGGATAGGCACCAGAAAGTCTAAATATTGGATGGTAGAATGACTGCCTGTCCAACCGATAATGATTTTTTCTTGCGGTATTTTGGGTGGGAGCAGGGCAGGCTGATGCAGCGCCTCGGTATCTATGGTGGTAGGATTGATGCGTACATCTTGCTTGTATTGGCGGGCGTATTCGGCCAAATAGGCATTGCCTGCACTGATACGATGTGCCCAGCGGCAGAGCAGGGCGGTTTTTTGATGAAATTTGAGCCAAGCCGCAAGGCGATTTTCCTGCGAGGTATTGGGCAGCCAGATGGCATCATCAAAATCAAAAATCATCTTTTTACGCCAAATTTTACAGATAGCCCATTCTACCCAAGGCCAACCCAGCGGACTTGCCTCGCGATGTACAAAAACTGTATCGTAACGATGCAAAGTGAAAAACAAGCCCAAGCGCCGCCAAAAGCCTTTGACAATGCCCCAGACTTTTTGCAGCACAAAGCCCTTGCGGTACAAAATAGCCCAAGTAGCGGCATCTAAAAAAGGCGCAGTACGATAGGTGATGCCCTGACTTTCCAAAAAATCGAAATACTGCTCGAA
This sequence comes from Thermonemataceae bacterium, assembly GCA_036788275.1. Taxonomy (GTDB): domain Bacteria; phylum Bacteroidota; class Bacteroidia; order Cytophagales; family Thermonemataceae; genus DAIQNQ01. Next base: position 1,051 of record DAIQNQ010000029.1, on the reverse strand, counting down.
GCGAAAGCGCTGCGAAGGTGCTTGGCCAAGAGGATAAGGACAGATGAAGAGGACTTTCATAGAAGCTAAAGAGGAAGCAAAGATTGATAGACCTGTGCATAGCGCCGCACGCCTTCGTCGAGGCTGAAATAGTCGAGGGCTGTTTGGCGCAAGGCCTCTGCCGGGGCACTTTCCAACAAAGCCAGCAGCGCCTCGATGGCTTGCCGGTATTGTGTGGGCTCAAAACCTTGTACCAATATCCCACAAGGATAGGCTTGGAAGAGGTAGTCGTGGTCGCCCATAGCGGTATTGGCCACTAGGGGCAAGCCCATGGCAAGTATTTCGCCCATTTTGGTAGCAGAAGAGGCTTTTTTGGAATAAGAGGGCTTGATAAAAAACACTGAGGCGTGGCAATCGGCCAGCAGTTTGGGTATCTCGCTGCGCTCTGCCGCCCGAATGGCCAAGGCCTCTGTCGGAATGCCCTTGGCCTCGGCAGCTGCCAAAATGCTGTGAGGCGCTTCAGTCGTAATAAAAAGAAAAGTAGCTTCGGGGCGCTGCTGCAAGAGGCAAGCGAAGAAGTCGAGCATTTCATCGAGCAAATACCAAGTGCCAATAGAACCCAGATACACCAAGCGAAAGGGTGCTTGCAGGGGGCGTGCCGCGCCTTGGGGTACAAAGAAGCGAGTGTCCACGCAGCAGGGAATCACAGAGGGGGCTTGCCGTAGGCGCACAGGCCATGTGTCTATTTCTTGGGCAGCTTGGTGGGTAAGTACGACGCTGGCATCGGCGGCTTCGAGCAGGATTTTCTCTTGTTTTTTGAAAAAACGATATAAAAATCGGTATAAAAATCGGTTTTGCGGCCAAAGCCCGCCTTCTACACGTTCATCGGCCCAGAAACCGCGCATATCAAAAATCCATTTGGCTGCAAAGCGCTTGGCCAAGCCTTTGCCCAGCAGGGCGGCGATGTAACTTCGGCAGTGAATCAACTCGAAAGGAAAGTGCTTGTGTAGGCGGAGCGCCTTGCGATAGATTTTCCACATATCCCACAGCGTAGAAAGCACGGGCGGCTTTT
>DAIQNQ010000028.1:9348-23934 GCA_036788275.1 Thermonemataceae bacterium | reverse complement strand
GCCACAATTTGTAGCAAGAGGCCGCAATAGTTATTTTACAAGATTGCTTTAGAAGCTGATAAACTTATAGCCGAGTGTAAGCTGGAAAGTGCTCACACGGTCGTCGGTTTGGAAGTTCGTACCACCGATATTGTAGCTGTCGCGTCCTACGCCGCTCAGCCCCCCTTCGTAGCGAAGGTCTATGGTCAGTTTAGAGATGTCCATGCCGATACCCACTTGGTAGCCGATATTGGCACCGCCCACCGAGTCGCTATAACGGCTGCCTTGCACGCCGCTTTCTTTGGCGCTGATAGGGAAGCTGAGTACAGGGCCGAGATTGGCACGCAGCAGGCCATTGGCAAACTTATAACCCACCAGTACAGGCACATCCAAGCTATTGATATTGCGCTCTATCGTACCCAAGCTGGAGAGGTTGCCCTCGCCTTTCAGGTTCGCTCCTTTTTGGGAGAAAAGCAGCTCAGGCTGTATATACACATTGCCCAAAGAGATACGTGCAAAGGCTCCGGCCACTACGCCATATTTAAAGCCATCGCTTTTGAGGTCGTCTTGCGAGGCTACTAACTGATTGGCGTTTACACCCAATTTTGCTCCCAAGTCGAACTGGGCTTGTGCCGAGAAAACGAGCAGCGAGGCTGCTATCAACAAAAATATTCTTTTCATATAAGTAGAGTTTTTTGGTTTTGTGGATACATTCTGCCAAAACTTTGCCAGAAAAAGCTCCTTTGCTTTATTTGGCAGCTATTCCGGCCAATTTCAACAAGAAGGCATACTCAAAGGCTGTGTCTTTGATGGCCTGAAAGCGCCCTGTTTTGCCACTGTGCCCTGCTTCCATATCGGTTTTGAAGAGCAGCAGATTTTGGTCGGTTTTCATGGTGCGTAGGCGCGCCACCCATTTGGCAGGCTCAAAATACTGCACTTGCGAATCGTGGAAGCCCGTGGTAACGAGCAGGTGTGGGTAGGCTTTTTTCTCTACATTATCGTAAGGCGAGTAAGAGAGCATGTAAATGTAGGAGTTGATGTCGTTGGGATTGCCCCACTCATCGTACTCAAAAGTAGTGAGCGGAATGCTTTCGTCGAGCATGGTCGTCATCACATCTACGAAGGGTACATTGGCAATCAGGCCTTTGAAGAGGTCGGGGCGCATATTGGCCACTGCCCCTATGAGCAAGCCTCCGGCGCTACCTCCTTTGGCAAAAAGCTTTTCGGGCTGGGTATAGCGCTCTTTTACAAGGTACTCGGCACAATCAATAAAATCGTAGAAAGTATTTTTCTTCTGAAACATCTTGCCGTCTTCGTACCACTGTCGGCCCATTTCGGAGCCGCCGCGTATGTGGGCAATGGCATACACAAAGCCCCTGTCCAAAAGGCTGAGTGTGGAGTAGCTAAAAGAGGCGTTCATGGGTGCGCCATAAGAGCCATAGCCATAGAGCAGGCAAGGCGCTGTGCCGTTTTTCTGCAAACCTTTTTTATAGATAATAGAGATGGGCACTTTCACGCCGTCGCGGGCAGTGGCAAATACATACTCGGTGGTATAGTCTTCGGCCTTGAAGCCACCTACTACTTCTTGCTGCTTCAGAAGTTTGCGGCTGCGCTTGTCCATATCGTAGTCGAAAGTAGAAGCAGGCGTAAGCGGCGAGGAGAACACATAGCGCAATACCTTGGTGTTAAAATCTACATTTACTGAAAGACCGGCGCTGTAAGTAGGCTCACCGAAGTCCACATAATGGCTCTGGCGGTCTTTCCAACGGATGATGCGGAGGGCATCGAGGCCGTTTTTGCGCTCTTTGAGCACCAAAAATTCATTGAAAATCTCGATGTCTTGCAAATACACACGCTCATCGTAGGGCAGACTCTCTTTCCAAGAGGCATAGTCGGTCTTGGTCAGGGAGCTTTCCATCAATCTGAAATTAATGGCCTTCCAATTGGTAACAATATAAAACTTGTCTTTGTAGTGGTCTATGCTGTATTTTACTCCTTTTTGGCGTGGAGCAAATACCTTGAAACTGTCCTTAGGTTTTTTGGCATCTAAGTAAAGTACCTCGTCGGTAAGGGTACTCGAAGAGCCCGCCAAAATATAGCCTTTCGACTTGGTACGGGTAACATACACAAAGAAGGTTTCGTCTTTTTCTTCATATACCAATTCGTCTTTCTGGGCATCGGTGCCTACTTCGTGGCGAAAAACCTTGTCGGAGCGCAGTGTTTGCTCATCTTTGGTGGTATAAAACACATACTTGCTGTCTTGCGACCAAGCCACATTGCCATTGGTAAGGGGAATAGAGGTGCTGAGGATTTGGCCTGTGCGGAGATTTTTGAACTGAATGGTGTATTTTCTTCTGCCCACCACATCTATCCCGAAGGCCAGCAGTTCGTTATTATCACTTACGGATAAGCCTACCACCGAGCAGTAATCTTTGCCTTTGGCCAGCTCGTTTACGTCCAAGAGGATTTCTTCTTTTCCTTGCAGAGAGCCTTTTTTACGGCAGTAAATAGGATATTCCTTCCCCTCTTCAAAGCGATTGTAATAGTAGTAGCTATCGAGCAGGTAAGGAACAGAGGCATCGGTGGCTTTGATACGGCCTTTGATTTCCTCGAATATTTGGTCTTGCAGCGCGGCTGTTGGAGACATGACTGCCTCTGTGTAAGCATTTTCAGCGCGGAGGTAGTCTGTTACTTCCTTGTTGTCGCGCTCATTGAGCCAGTAGTAAGGGTCGGGGCGTTTGTGGCCGTGAGTAAGCAGCTCTTTGGGTTTTTGAGCGGCCAGCGGGGGGGTAGGGTTTTGTGCCATAAGCCAGGGGGCTATAAGGAGAAAGCAGAATGAATAGAAAACAATGCGCATAAGATACGAGAGTTTGAGATGTATTTATACAACGATGTTGCAAGATAGAATGGTATGCAGGGATTTGCCAATAAATTTGCCTGATATTTGCCAAACAATTTTATATATAACAAAGTAAGGCTTTCAGCGTTGTTATACACAGATATTTACCCGTGCATATTTTCAATCAAACTCCTATTCCTATGTATCGTTTTGTATTGCTTTGTACATTTATTTTTGGATTACAGTTTGCGGCCAGCGCCCAAAGAGTAATCAAACCCAAAGAAAAAGCCAGTCCCTTGGCCATGGCCATCATGAAAAGAGACAACCATTACCTCAAAGTAACCTACGGCCAGCCGATGCGCCGCGACCGCGAGGTGTTTGGCAAGTTGGTACCTTACAACCAAGTATGGCGTACCGGTGCCAATGAGGCCACGGAATTTACCACTATCCGCGATTTGCGCTTCGGCGACAAGCTTCTCAAGGCGGGCACTTACACCATTTATTCTATCCCTGCCGAAAAAGAGTGGACAATCATTCTGAATGGAGAGCTAGGACAATGGGGCAATTTCAACTACGACAAGGTAAAAGATAAAGATGTACTGCAAGTAAAAGCCAATGCCCAGCGTATCGAAGATGTATATGAAGCCTTTACGGTAAAGTTTGTGGAGCGTCAAGGCGGTGCTATTTTGCAACTGCTCTGGGAGCAAACCCAAGTAGATGTACCCATTGAGTTTATCAAGTAGCATAAAAGCCCCCAATCGTTAGGATAATCGCTAAGCTTTTGCTAACTTTATACAAAGCTGAACCCTCTAATTTTTTTGTACTATGAAAGGAAGTAACATCTTAGGAATTGCCATTGGCATTATCGGGCTGATTATCCTATGGAAAATGTTAAAAACCGCCTTCTATATCGGTCTGGCGGTATTGATAGGTTATTTGGTATATACCAACTTTTTGTCGCCCAGCAAGAAAAACTAAAAAGGTACACTCCTTCTAAAAGCCTGCTGAAGTATATTTTGGCAGGTTTTTTCTATTAGAAATATGCGAATTGTGAAAGAATATTTGGAGTTTTCTTTTAAAAATACCTAAATTAAGCAACAAATCATCATCCCTTTACCCTCAACACTTCTCTATGAATATTGCCGTAGCCAAAGAAACACAAGCTTACGAGCGCCGTGTAGCTCTTACGCCCGACGTTGCCAAAGCCCTGCTCAAGGCAGGTTTTCAGTGCAGTATTGAGGCTGGTGCCGGGCAGGCCTCTTATATTTCTGACGAGGCTTACGCACAAGTGGGCGTACAAATCGTCGAGAGCAAAGAAAGCCTCTACCGCCAAGCCGATGTGCTCCTCAAAGTAAATGCCCCCCTGCCCGAAGAGATACAGCTTCTACGCCCAGAGGCTGTGCTTATTTCACTGATGTATCCCTATACCCAGCCCGCTTTGGTAGAAGCCTGCCTTGCCCAAGGAATCAGTACCTTTGCCATGGATGCCGTACCGCGCATCTCCAGAGCGCAAAGTATGGATGCCCTCAGCTCGCAGGCCAACTTGGCCGGATACAAGGCGGTAATTATGGGGGCGGATGCCTTGGGCAAAATTTTCCCGCTGATGATGACCGCCGCAGGCACTATTACCCCTGCCAAAGTGCTGATTTTCGGAGCGGGTGTGGCCGGATTGCAAGCCATCGCCACCGCCAAAAGGCTGGGAGCTGTGGTAGAAGTGAGCGATGTGCGCCCCGAAACCAAAGAGCAGGTAGAATCGCTCGGCGGGCGCTTCTTGGAGGTGCAAGCCGAAGGCCTCAAAGTAGAGGGCGGCTATGCCAAAGAGGTGTCGGAAGAGTTTCTCCAGAAGCAAAAAGCCCTTATCTCGGAGCGTATCAAAGATGCCGATTTGGTGATTACCACCGCCTTGGTGATTGGCAAAAAAGCGCCTCTGCTCGTAACAGAGGAAATGGTAAAGAGCATGAAGCCCGGTGCGGTGATTGTAGATATGGCCGTGGCCTCGGGCGGCAACTGCGCCCTGAGCGAAATCAACCAGACGGCGGTAAAGCACGGTGTTACCATTATTGGCGAGAGCAATATCCCTTCCCTCCTGCCCATCAATGCCAGCGAACTGTACGCACGCAATGTAAAGACACTTTTACTGCACTTGGCCGACAAAGATGGTTTTCGCTGGGAAATGGAGGAGGAAATCACCGCTGGAGCGATTATCACTCATAAAGGCGAACTCCTCCACAAGCTTACCAAAGAAATTCTTCAAAAATAACCCCTTTATTATATGGATATTTTTAGTCTTATTACCCTCATATATGTATTGGTACTGGCATCTTTTATTGGCTTCGAGCTGATTGCCAAAGTGCCACCCACTTTGCACACTCCCCTGATGTCGGGCTCGAATGCCATTTCGGGTATTACCATCGTTGGGGCTATTTTGGCCTCCGGTCCTACGCCTTTGGTATTTGGCTTGGCCAAGATATTGGGCTTGTTGGCGCTTTTCTTTGCCACAATCAATGTGGTGGGAGGCTATGCGGTTACAGACCGTATGTTGCAGATGTTTAAAAAGAAATAACAAAAGACTTTCATGAATCCACAGATACTTAATATCGCTACGCAAATCACCTATTTGCTGGCCTCGGTTCTCTTTATCATTGGTATCAAGAAGCTTGGCAAAACGGCCACCGCAAGGCAAGGCAATACCTACTCGGCAGTGGGTATGCTTTTGGCCATTGCCATTACCTTACTCGACCAAGAGGTATTGAGCTTTACCGAAATCTTTGCCACCATCATTTTGGGAGCTGCCATCGGTTTGTTTGTAGCCAAAAGGGTGGAAATGACCCAAATGCCCGAAATGGTGGCACTTTTTAATGGTTTTGGGGGAATAGCCTCGGTGTTGGTGGCCTTCTCTGAGTATTGGAAAGTGGCCATACAACAAGGCAATGATTTGGATGGCATCGTCGCAAGCACCATTTTGTTGAGTATTATTATTGGAGCTATTACGCTTACAGGCTCTTTGGTGGCTTATGGCAAACTCAGCGGCAAGGTAAATGGCAATGCCATTACCTTTGCGGGGCAGCACCCTCTCAACTTGATTTTGGCTTTGGCCATGTTGGCTGGAGCGGTAGCTTTGGTGATAGACAGTGGCAATCCGACGTATATTTATATTGTATTAGGCGTTGCTTTGCTTTTGGGCATCCTTACGGTCATTCCCATTGGGGGAGCCGATATGCCTGTGGTGGTCTCTTTGCTCAACTCTTATTCCGGCTTGGCAGCTTGTGCTACGGGCTTTGTGCTGAACAACCAAGTGCTTATTATCTCCGGTGCGCTCGTAGGTGCTTCGGGAATCATTCTTACGCAGATTATGTGTAAGGCCATGAACCGCTCCCTCATCAACGTATTGCTTGGAGGCTTTGGGCAAGGCAGTGCTGCCGCCACAAGCACCAAAGGAGGCAAACAGATGGTAGTGAAGGAAGTAGGTGTGGAAGAAGCCGCCATGATTTTCGATTCAGCCTCTTCAGTGATCATTGTGCCCGGCTATGGTATGGCCGTAGCCCAAGCCCAACACGCCGTAAGAGAGCTTACAGAGCTGCTCGAAAAGAAAAACATCAGTGTAAAATTTGCCATTCACCCGGTAGCAGGCCGTATGCCCGGCCACATGAACGTGCTCTTGGCCGAAGCCAATATCTCTTACGACAAGCTGATTGAGATGGAAAATATCAACGATGAGTTTGGCAGTACCGATGTGTGCTTTGTGATAGGTGCCAATGACGTGGTAAACCCTGCCGCTCGCAGCGATAGCTCCAGCCCTATTTTTGGGATGCCTATTCTGAATGCCGATAAAGCGCGCACCGTGATTGTATCGAAGCGCAGTATGAATGCGGGCTATGCAGGTATCGAAAATGAGCTTTTTGGCTACCCCAACTGCCTCATGCTCTTTGGCGATGCCAAAGCGACCCTTACCAAAGTAGTAGGCGAGATAAAAGAATTGTAAGCCCACACCTGTGTTTCATCTTTTTTCGGAAAGGTGAAACACACAAATTCCCGAACACTATGGGACAGAAAGCCATTGAAGCCTATATCCAAAAGGTGATGAGCCTGCGCGAGCAGGAGCAGGTGCTCAGTACGCAGTATCTCGAAAATTTGGCCAGAGAAGTGGGCTTAGATGAGGAAGATTTGCAGCGGGTACGCAGCTTGGTGGAGCAGCTTTATACGCAAGCGCTTTCTTTCATAGAGTTTGGCAATATAGAAGATGCCCTCAAAAACTTGGAGCAGATTGTCGTATTGGCTCCCAACCATTTTGAGGCTTATTACTTGCTGGCCACTTGCTATTATGAAAAAGGTAAGCAAAGTACTCACAACCACGACCTCAACAAAGCCAAAGGCTATCTCCAGCAATGCCTGCAAATACAGCCTACCAATACCCGGGTCATTGCGCTACTAAGCAAGATCAAGGCAGCCGAAAAGCGCTACCAAAAGAAAAGTATGTGGCTCTTTTTGGGGATTATAGTGCTTTCCGCCGTTGTTTTTTATTTTGTATCGCAAGAAGCCCAAAAGCCCAGCCTATCGGAAGAACAGGGCAGCCCGCTCAATACCCAAGAAAGCAATTCTTCTACATCAGAAGAGAATAGTGGCTCTGTTAAACCTAACAACAGTATCGCGCTGGAGCTGGTGGAGAGTCCCGCCGGAGAGGGACTTCGCTTCATTACGTACAAGCAAGAGTACAATCGCTACGAAGGTCAAAAAGCGTATTCGGTAAGGATAGAGGGCTATTTGCAACTTACAGATATCGAAATAAACGAACTGACGCTGCAACTGGAGGCTCTCAATGCGCAGGGAGAAGTATTAGAAGTACGTACACAAGCCGTGCATCGTCGTAGCGACCAGATATTGCGGGCAGGCGACATGATTCCCGTTTCTATACTTATTTACAAAGACAAACTCAGTGGTTTTCCTGAGATAACCAAGGCGCGCCTTTCATACCAAAATATACAGATTAGTTCAGTACCCGGCATCAGTTATGCGCCCTCTCCAGAGCAGCCTTTTGCTTGGGGCATCAAAAAGCCTGAAAACTATGATTTCAAGCTTGCCTTGCGCCATGCAAATATCTTGGAAAACGAATTTACGGGTGGCAAGAGCTATTATACACTCGTATTTGAAATAACGAATACAGGCAATTTGCCCATTCAGACTTTGGTATTGAATTACAAATGGAAAAACCAAAGCGGCGCAGTAGTACACCAACAAGAAAGTTATGCAGTGAGCAGCAGCCTCCCGCCTTTGCGACGCGGCCAAAAATTTGTCGTAAAAGGCACTTACGCCCTTGAGATGAGTGCCAAAAACCTGCAAGCACCCGAAGTGAGCGTGGTACGCATAGAGTAAAAAGCCTCAAAAATGAACAAAAAAATCTAAAAATAGGTTAATTTTACGCCATCTTATCACTATTTTATGAAGTATCTTCTCCTTGCCTGTACCCTGATATGCTTCGGCGGCGCTTTGTCGGCACAAAGTGCTTTTGAAGACGATTATACCAAGGAGTTTACCTATGGTATCGGGATTAATACCAACGGAGGCTTCCCTTCGAGTGCTTTTTTTCGTTATGGCCGCATCAAAAACGCCCGTGCCAACGAAACCTTCGGCATTGAAATTGCCCAGCTGCGCCATCCCAAAGAGCAGCGCGTAAACAGTATCTATTCGGGTGGCTTGCCCTTTATTTTTGGCAAACAAACTGATGTATTCTGTTTTCGCCCGCAGTATGGCCGCGAAGGCATTTTGTTCCGAAAAGCTTCTCAAGAAGGTGTACAAGTAAATGTGGTAGTGGCCGGAGGGCCTACCCTCGCCTTGCTCAAGCCTTATATGATTCTCTACAACTTCTCTTCCGACCCACGCTCCACGCTCTTTGTGAGAGAGGTGCCCTACGACCCGCTCACCCAAGAGTTTACCCGTATTTATGGGCGTGGCAATTTCTTTAGTGGTTGGGACAGAACCTCGCTGGCTGTAGGCTTCAATGTGAAGCTGGGGCTTTCTTTTGAGGTGAGTGCCTTCAAAAAGGTACTTACAGGCATTGAAGCGGGCTTTACTTACGAATACTTCGACCGTACCATCGAAATACTCAATGATGCCAATGGCGTAGAAAACTTTAGAGATTTTACTGCCGCCTATCTCATATTCTTTTTAGGACATAGAAAATAACCCTTTTGTATGATAGAACTGCCCGTTGTAAATTCAGAAAAAAAGCAGCTCAGCAAAAAGCCCAACTGGCTGCGTGTAAAGCTCCCCATCGGGAAGGAATATGCCAAAGTACGACAAATTGTTGATAGCCATAAACTCCACACCATTTGCGAAAGCGGCAACTGTCCCAATATGGGCGAATGCTGGGGCGCAGGTACGGCTACTTTTATGATTTTGGGCAATGTATGTACGCGCAGTTGTACTTTTTGCGCCGTAGCCACAGGCCGCCCCAACGAATATGATACCGATGAGCCGCGTCGTGTGGCCGAGGCCATCCGCCTGATGGAAGTGAAGCACGCCGTTATCACCTCTGTAAACAGAGATGAACTCAAAGACCGTGGGGCGGAAATCTGGTACCAAACCGTAAAGATGGTGAAAGAGTATTCGCCCAGCACCACTATCGAGACACTCATTCCCGATGTAAAAGGAAACTGGGAGGCGCTGGAACGCATGATTAGCGCCGGACAAGAGGTGGTATCGCACAATATGGAAACCGTAAAGCGCCTTTACAGACCCGTAAGGCCGCAAGCCAAATACGAAAGAAGCTTGGAGCAAATCCGACGTATCAAGGATTTTGGCAAAAGAACCAAAACAGGCATCATGCTCGGCCTCGGCGAAACCCAAGCAGAGGTATTGGAAGCAATGGACGACCTCATTGCCAATGGCTTAGATGTACTTACCTTAGGGCAGTACCTCCAGCCTACCAAAATGCACCACGAGGTAATCGAGTACATCCATCCCGACGTATTTGCTTTTTACAAGGAAGAAGGTCTGAAGCGGGGCTTCGATTATGTAGAATCCGGGCCTTTGGTGCGCTCCTCTTACCACGCCGAAAGGCATATCTAAGGGCCAAAAGGCTCTTGAAAGTATAAAAAAGGCTTCGGGTTGAATTGCCCGAAGCCTTTTGTTGTATGGTGGTATAGTGCCTATTGCACCCTAATCTTCTGTCCTGCTTTGAGGTTATCGCCTTTGATTTCGGGGTTCAGCGATTTGATTCTTTCTACTGACAGCCCCTCGTAGTTTTTGGAGATTTTCCAGAGCGTATCGCCCGGGCGAACGGTATGAAACTTGGCGGCGGCCTCTAAGCTTTCTTGCTCAGGGCTTTTCAAGGTGTTTTCTTCCTGAGGAGCATCTTGCTTTTTTTCTTCTACTTTGGGTGCAGGCGCGGGCTTGCTCGCTACCGAAGCATTTTTTTGTGCGGGAGCAGCCTTCCAAATCACCAATTTTTGATTTACATACACCGTGTTGGTATTCATCTTGTTCCAGATGCGCAGGTCGGTAGCACTTACTCCGTATTTTTGGGCGATAGCGCTCAGGTATTCGCCACGGCGCACGGCGTGTACAATGCGTTTTTTGCCTTCTGTATTTTCTTGGGCATCATTACTTTTTTGATGAGCTACTTGCTGGTAGTTGCCCTTGGTCGAGGCTTTAAAGATAGTTTCCTGATGTTCCAAAAGAAAGGCCTTCTTGTCGGCAGGCACACGCAATGGATAATTGCGTGCATAAGAAGGAATCATGTTTTTTTTCAGATGGGGGTTCAAGAGTTGAAGCGTTTCAAAAGGCACTTCCATTTGTTTGGCCAGCTCCGTCAGGTAGAGGGTTTGGCTTACGTGTACTGTGTCGGAGGGTACAAAAGCGTGTCTTTCATCGGGCTCAGGCACATAATGCTCTGGGTAGTAGTTCATCACATAATTTACGGCAATGAACATCGGCACATAGTTACGGGTTTCTTTGGGCAAAAAATTATAGATTTCCCAGAAAGTAGTTTTCCCACCCGAACGACGAATGGCGCGCTGCACATTGCCCGGCCCGCAATTGTAAGCGGCCAAAGCCAAGTGCCAGTCTCCAAACATTTTGTGCAAGTATTTTAGATAGCGGCAAGCGGCATCTGTGGACTTGTAGGGGTCTATGCGCTCGTCCATGAAAGCATCTTGGCGAAGGCCGTACTCGCGCCCCGTAGCCGGAATAAACTGCCACAAGCCCAAGGCCGCTGCCCAAGACTGTATTTTGGGTAGCAAGGCCGATTCTACGATAGAAAGATACTTGATTTCGTCGGGCATCTGGTGGCGTGCAAGCGCTTCTTCAAAAATAGGGAAATAGCGGTCTTTGCGCATTACAAAGAGGCGCGTTTGCTCCCTTTGCTTTACCAGATAGCGCTCTATGTGTTTGCGCACCACAGGGTGATAAGGGAATTTTACATTTTTTTCGAGCGATTGCAGGCGCTCTATTACAATATCATCGTGGATGTCGGGGATGTAGTTGTTCAAAAATGCAACACTGTCTTGTACTGCGGGAATTTCTGTTTGTACTTGCGCTCTAAGCTGCAAAGGAAGACAAAAACATAACAAAAGTAAGAAAGGCAGGCAATGTTGTTTCATGAGGCGGGCAATTTGAATACTTGAACGCCTGCAAGATATAAAAAGCAGGCTTATTGCGCAAAAAGATTCAGAAATAAGTGTAAGTTTTTTCGATAAAATACATTCTTAGAAGCCAAGAAAAGCTAAAACCTCGACAAGCTTTGCGTTGCCGAGGTTTTGGACAAATACAACTTTTTGAACTTTAGAAAGGTAAATCATCATCTACACTATCGCCGATAGGCTCATTCGCAATATTGGGCGAAGATACCGCACTTGAAGGAGTGCTATAATTACTTTCTTCGCTCTTTTCGCCACCTTTGCCGCCACCCAGCAGCGTCAGGGTAGTTACACGCACCTTGGTGCTACGGCGCGAAACCCCATCTTTGTCGGTATATTCTTCCGTACGCAGCTTGCCCTCTACATATACTTGGTCGCCTTTTTTGAGATATTGCTGGGCTATCTTGGCTTGGTTTTCCCAAAGCTCCAGCCTGTGCCATTCGGTTTGCTCTACAAGCTCACCGGATTTGTTTTTGTACTTTTCGGAAGTAGCGATATTGAAGTTGGCTACTACCGATCCACTTTCAAGGTTTCGGACTTCGGGGTCGCTTCCCAAGCGCCCTACCAGAATGACTTTGTTTACGCCAGCCATAATTTCTTGGGTTTAGGGTGATAAGATGAAAACAAAAGTAAATATATTCATTACAAGGAATTATTCAAATAATTGGCAATCAAAATTGGCTTTGGTAAGGCCTGATAGGCTTTTTCGTCAAACCACTCAAAGTCTTCAGGCAGCGAGGGGCTTTCCGAGGCTTGGTATTCGGCCTCCCAAAACTGCACAAAGAGCTTTTGGTGGGTCAAGTTATGCTTGTACTCCTTTGTTTCTTTGCGGAGTATGATTTTTTCTTGGTACTTTTCCACAAAAGCATCTCCTTCGAGCTGTGCGGCAGCTTCCTCAAAAGAAGCTGCTTCATAGAGCAAGCCCTCGTAAAGGCCGCCCCAAATATCCTGCTCGGAGCGCTTGCGCAAGGCCAAGCTGCCTTGGTGGCGGAGCATCAAGTAGATAAAGTAGCGATGTCTCTGCTTTATTTTTTTAATTTTTACCGGCAATTCCTTTTGCCAAGCGTTGGCATAAGTCGCACAGTTGTCTTGCAGAGGGCAGTACATGCAGTTAGGCTTTTCGGGGCTGCATTGCAAAGCGCCAAACTCCATCACGGCTTGGTTGTAGGTAGAACTGTCTTTTTCGGGCAGGAGCGCTTGGCTCAGTGCTGCAAAGTCGCGCTGCCCTTGTGGGCTGGCAATGTCTGCAAAGTGTCCAAAAGCCCTTGCCAAGACCCGAAATACATTGCCATCTAAGACTGCTACCTGCTCGCCGAAGGCAAAAGAAGCAATGGCTGCCGCCGTGTAGTGCCCCACTCCTTTGAGTTTGAGTAGGTCTTGGTAATTGTCAGGAAAATGTCCTCCCAAATGCTCCACCACATAGCGGGCAGTATGGTGCATATTGCGTGCGCGGCTATAATAGCCTAAGCCCTGCCAAAGGCGCATCACCTCGTCTTCGGGGGCTTGGGCAAGGGCTGTAATTTCGGGATATTGCGCTACAAAGCGCTCGTAGTAAGGCAAGCCTTGTACCACACGGGTTTGTTGGAGAATCACCTCCGAGAGCCAGATATAATAAGGATTTTGGGTATTGCGCCAAGGCAAATCGCGTTTGTGTGCTTGGTACCATTCTATGATTTTTTCGGCAAAAAGAGTGGCTTCCTCCGCCGAAGGGGGATATTGCATGAAAGTAATGATTTGGTTGAAAAACGTATTATACCCAAAACAAAGTAATTTTATAGAAAAAAGCCTTTTAAAAACACTCCAATTCCTACTTAGCTTATCTTGCTGTGGTTTTTTAAAACTATTTAATCTGTTGATTATCAATAAATAAAATCAATTTCAAAGTAGATACGCACTGCAGTGCGTATCTACAAGGTGTGTATTAATCTATATGAAATTTATGTAAAAATTCTTGTCAAATTTTATTTCATTCTCGAACCCCTACAAGATTAGCTCCTTAGAAGGAGAGACTTAAAACCAAATGATTTTTTAGGTATTGCTTAACTTAAAAGCAAGCCCAAGAGTTTGTTTTGTCTATGATTCCTTAAAAAGCCGTTCCATCAGGTGTTTTTTAAAAGGCATTTGCAGCACGCGCTTGTAGCGATTGCAATGCGTGCAGGGAATATCCGCGCGGGCAGGTTTTTCGCCCAAAAGCATCTGCTTGGCATACACATAGCGCTCGCTTTGGAGCAGCCTGGGCAGGCCTTCTTCAAATACATTTCCAAAATCTCCAAAATGATTCACACAACAGCCCAGCAGCTTGCCGTCCCAGTTTACCTGCGGCGAAGTCCAGAGCTGCAAGCAAGCAGGAGAATAGAGCTTTTGCTGTTTTTGTTCATATTCTTCGATATTGGCCACGCCCAATCCGCTTTCTTTTTTTACAAAATCAGGATTTTTGATAGGATATTTTTGGGGTGCATAATTGAGCTTGGCCTTGAAGCGCATACCCAGCGAGGCCGCCATTTGGCGCGCCAAAGGCAGCTCGTGTTCGTTGTGACCAAAAATGATGAATTGCCATTTCAGCAGCGGATACTTAGAGCGGTAGTGCGCCTTCCACTCGTTGATTTTTTTGATATGGGCAATCACCCGCTCAAAGTCGCCGCCCACTCGGTATATCTGATAGCTTTCTTGGCTGGCACCATCAATAGATACTTTGAGCTTCCGAAAGCCAAACTTCACCAAGGCTTCCAAAGTATCTTCGCGGATGTGGTTCAAGTTCACCCCATTAATGGCACTCAGCGTTACGCCTCGGTGGTAGGCCGTTTCGATGATGGCATTAATTTCGGAATTGAGGAAAATCTCTCCATAATTGGAAAGCTCAATATGTTTGATTTGTGGATTTTTATCTAAAAAACGCTCAAAATCCTCATTGCGGAGGTGTCCCCAACCTACCGAAGAATGCTGCCGATGGTACTGCGTACCCGTGAGGCAAAGCGGGCATTTGAGTTGGCATTTGCTGGAGGCCTCCAAGCGCAGCTCTTTACCTGCCCAAGGAAAGCGGCTCAGCGAAAAAAGCCCTGTTTTGTAAAAATAATAACGTATTTTGCGCAATAAGTAGCTCATAAGAAAAGTTTTTACTACACTCAAACAAAAGTG
>DAIQNQ010000028.1:0-9248 GCA_036788275.1 Thermonemataceae bacterium | reverse complement strand
TGAAAATCATTTTAATCTTGGTATAAAAATACAGCATGCAATTTCTTCAGGCAACTTGGCTTTGGGCAATGAGTACCGTCAGCATTCCTATTCTTATTCACCTGCTCAACAAGCGGCCTCCCAAGGTGATTCAGGTAGGTTCGGTCCGCTTTTGGGCAGCAGGTGCGCAGCCACAGGTATATCGTGTGCGCTTGGAGCAATGGTTTTTGCTTTTGTTGCGCTGCCTGCTAATCATCCTTTTAGCCTTATTCTTGGCAGAACCCGTATGGCAAAACAGCCCGACACCTCAAAAATACCTACTCGTCAGTCCCAGCTTTTGGCAGCTCCCCGCCAGCCCCGAAAAGGAGGCACTGCAATATAAAATTGCCGCTTGGCAGCAAGCAGGCTATCAAGTCAAAAGTTTGCAGGCGGACTTTCCTGAGGCCGACAGTACTGCTTCGGCTTCAGGAAAAGGTAATTACTGGGCTTTGGCTACCTCTTTTGCCCAAAAAGCTGCTCAAGACAGCGTTATCTTCCTGAGCGATGCCCAAGCGAGACATTTCAGAGGCGAAGCCCCTCCCCTGCCCGCCCACTGGCAATGGCATTATTTTGCCGATGAGCAAGTCCTTTACAGCCTTGACGAAGTCTATTTTTATGGAGCTGACAGCCTCGCTTTTTGGCTTTCAGAAAGTAGCGAAGAAGGCCACAAGCGACACTTTTTGCTTAGGGCTGCTCCTCCTGTTGGGGCTTCTATCACATTCCAAAGACCTAATATTCGCGTTTGGCGAAAAAATACACAGACATTTCACTTAGACAAAGCCATACAAGATAGTATTTTAGTTACAGAAAACCATATCGAAACGGCAATTCTTCAAGAGACTGCCAGCCCACACGACACCGTTTTTTTGTCGAAGCTTTTGCGCAGTGTAGCCACGTTTCATAAGAAAAAGCTAAAGATAGCGCATATCAATCCCCAAGATACAGCCACAAAAACAAAAGTGCTCTTTTATCTTTCTTCGCAAAAGCCTTCCCAAGCACTTTGTGTGCGTTTTGCCACGATTGTTTGTAGTGATACTGCCCAGCTATCGCCTTTTGAAGAAAGCCTTTGTGGGAAAGCAAAGGTGTACAGCTTCAAGAACTATCTTGACGAGAGCCAAGAAGAGGTGTTGAATATTCGTTTTCTGAACCTGATGAGCGAGCTATTGGCTACGCCCCCCTCTCGGCTCCCCTCTTTGCACCGCTTGAGCCAAAGCCAAAGAGCTTATCCGATACAAAATGAAGAGATTTTACAATCTTTTCGACCCTACAAAGAGTTGAAGACAATATTCTGGTATCTTGTGGTATTTGTATTAATTGTAGAAAGAATCATCTCCTATCTGTATGGCCGCTACTGAACTTTTGCAGAAAGTAAACCGCCGTTGGGTGCTTTATCGCGGCATAGAACAAAGTCTTGATGCTTTGGCCATTGCTTTGCCTCTTGCAGCTTTGCTTTTTCTTTTTGAGAGCGCTACCTATGGGAGCGTCTTGCTCTTGTACCTGCTTTGTTTTGGAGTACTTTGCGCTTTTCGTCCCTTTTGGAAAATATCACAAAAGCAGGTCTTGCAGCAGCTCAACCTCCAAGCCGCCGAAATAGAATGGAGTGCCGAGCTGCTTCTAAGTACCGAGCAAGCGCTCAATCCTCTGGAACGCCTCCAAAAAGCGCGTATCCTCGGACAACTGCCTTCCGAAATAGCCATTCCTCATCGTATCGTAGCAAGGTTGCAATATTTGGGCATCAGCGTATTGGTAAGTCTTTTACTTCTTTATATTCCCTATTTGCTTCCAAAAAACACATTGAGTACTGCTCTCTTGGCCAAACAACAAAGTGAAGAGTCTGTAAAACTACCTCCCTTCGTGTTTTCTTGGCAGATTGAGGTGCAGCCCCCCTCCTACACGGGCCTGCCTCGCCAAAGTACCCGAGAGGGCAATTTGGCTGTATTTGAAAACTCTCAGATAGAATGGCGTATCACGGGCGATAGCTCCCTGCAATCGGTGGTGCTGCATTGGCAACAAGGCGATAGTTTGGTGTTTAGCCGCCAAGCAGAGGGCTTTGTATTGCGCTATCAAGTGCGCGAGAATCGTCTTTACAAGCTGTCTTACCTGCGTCATCAAAAGAAAACAGACTCAGAAATTTTCAGAATACAAGTGCAAAAAGATGCGCCTCCCACGCTTCAGGTGGAGTTGCCCAAAAGTAATTTTACGGAAATCAGTGTGGGAGAATCTCAAAGTATTGATTTGCAAGCACGTATTAATGATGATTTTTTGGTGCAAGAGGTGAAAATATCGGCTACCGTAGCCAGTGGCAGTGGCGAGGGCGTGAAGTTTCGAGAGGTGCAAATTCCACTTTCGGTACAAGTAAACCGGAAGCAAGCGCAAGTGCGCAGCAAAATTTCTCTGCCGCAATTGGGCATGACATGGGGCGATGAGCTGTATTTTTATTTGGAAGCCCGCGACAACCGTCCGCAAGCCCAATGGAGCCGTTCGGAGACTTTTATTGTGGTGATGGAAGATACTACGGCCACCGACTTTCTGGATGATATGGGCTTGGGCGTAAACCGTATGCCCGACTACTTTCGTAGCCAGAGACAGATTATCATTGATACCGAAAAGCTCATTGCCCAAAGAAAAAGCCTCAAAGCCGAGGTGTTTGAAGAACGTAGCAATGATTTGGGCATAGACCAAAAGCTTTTGCGTTTGCGCTACGGGCAGTTTTTGGGAGAGGAGTTTGAATCGAATGCGGGTGGTAATATTGCTGCCGAAGAGCCTGAACACCATCACGACCACGATGGAGATGAAGGAAAGGGCTTTGCTGAAAATATTTTGGAGAAATACGGGCACGCCCACGACCACGGTGAGGAACACAGCAATAGTCATGAGAACCCTAGACTCGCCGAAAGTATCGAAAGTCTCTTGGAAGAGTACAAGCACGTACACGATGATGGAGAAATCAATACTTTTTTACAGGCTTCCTCGCGCGCTTTGCTCAAAAGAGCTTTGGAAGAAATGTGGCAGGCCGAATTGCACTTGCGCTTGTCTGAGCCCGAAAAGGCGCTCCCTTATGAAATAAAGGCTTTGAAGTATTTGAAGCAAGTACAACAAAAGTCCAGAATTTACCTCAAAAAAGCAGGTATAGAAAACCTTCCTCCCATCAAAGAGCAAGAAAAAAGATATTCAGGCGCACAAGAGGCTATTGTAGGGCCTCGCTATGTCCGTAGCGCACAAGCTGAGGAGGTTTATCCGCAAATACGAGCGGCTTATCCTTGGGTAGCCTTGTATAGTCACAAAGCTCCCGAAAAAATAGCTTCTAAAGCAGATGTACTTTTGGGTGCCGCGGCACAAGAGCTGGCTGAAGCTTATCTGGAACATCCCGAAAAAGCAATTTTGGCCGAAGGTATCTCGGCCTTGCAAGCACTTCGGCAAGGAAAGGCTTGTGAAGCTTATTGGCAAAAAGTGCAAGCTGCCTTTTTACAAGCCTTGCCTCCTGCCAAAGCACAAGCTCAAAAAGACAGCCGAACAGCACATCCTTTGCTCAGGCAGTATTACGCGGTGCCATAAAAAAAGAGGGAGAATTAATCTCCCTCTTTTGGCATTTCTTCAACGATTGTTTCTGCGATATCTTCTTTCTTGTCTTTATTATCGCTATTGGCATAAGCCTGATAGGTAGTTTCCTTTTCGAAAGGTCTTTTACCAATGAGAACTTCCAAATCCGACTGAAACATCACCTCTTTTTCCAAAAGCGCTTTTGCCACAATCTCCAAAGCATCTTTGTGTTTAGTGAGCAGCTCCTTGGTACGGATGTAGGCTTTTTCGAGAATGGCCGCCACTTCTTCGTCTATGATTTTGGCAGTGGATTCAGAATAAGGCTTCGACAGCGAGTATTCATTTTGCTGCTTGGAATCGTAGAAAGATACATTGCCCAAGCGCTCGTTCATGCCATATACCGTTACCATAGCATAAGCCATCTTGGTAATGCGCTCCAAGTCGCTAAGTGCTCCTGTCGAGATTTTCCCGAAAGTAAGCTCTTCAGCAGCTCTTCCGCCGAGGGTCATACACATTTCGTCGAGAAGCTGCTCAGTTTGATAAAGGAACTGCTCACGGGGCAGGTACTGGGCATAGCCCAAAGCTGCTACGCCACGTGGTACGATGCTCACTTTCACCAAGGGGTCGGCATGCTCCAAGAACCAACCAGCTACGGCGTGGCCGGCTTCGTGGTAGGCTACTATCTTCTTCTCTTCGGGAGAAATAAGCTTGTTTTTCTTCTCCAAGCCACCGATTACGCGGTCGAGAGCATCTTCAAAGTCTTTCAAATCCACAGCCTTTTTGTTGCGGCGTGCAGCAATCAAGGCAGCTTCGTTGCATACGTTGGCAATTTCGGCACCTGCAAAGCCGGGCGTTTGGGCGGCCAATTTTTTTACGTCCACATCAGCAGACAGTTTCAGCGGCTTTAAATGCACTTTGAAAATGGCTTCACGGCCAATAATATCGGGTTTATCAATGCTGATTTGTCGGTCGAAGCGTCCGGGACGCAGCAGCGCCGAGTCAAGTACATCGGGGCGATTGGTAGCGGCCAAGATGATTACGCCAGAGTCGGTACCGAAGCCGTCCATTTCTACCAAAAGAGAGTTGAGTGTATTCTCACGCTCGTCGTTGGCTCCGGGCATGGCACCACGTCCACGGGAGCGCCCAATGGCATCAATTTCATCAATAAATACAATACAAGGTGCTTTCTCTTTGGCTTGCTTGAAGAGGTCGCGCACACGGGCAGCACCTACCCCTACAAACATCTCCACGAAGTCGGAGCCTGAAAGTGAGAAGAAAGGTACGGCGGCTTCTCCTGCTACGGCCTTGGCCAAGAGGGTTTTACCTGTACCCGGAGGGCCTACCAAGAGCGCACCTTTGGGGATTTTGCCACCCAAGTTGGTGAATTTGGAAGGATTTTTCAGAAACTCTACAATCTCTTGGATTTCTTCTTTGGCCTCGTCGAGACCTGCTACATCGTTGAAAGTGATTTTCACTTTGTTTTCGGCATCAAAGAGCTGTGCTTTGGAGCGCCCAATGTTGAAAATCTGTCCGCCCGGGCCACCTGCACCCGACATACGGCGCATGAGCCACCAGAGGCCGAAAATCATCAGGAAAAAGAAGCCCCATTGGAAAAGCTCGCCCATTACGTTGGAGCGTTTTTCTACACGATAGCCCATTTGCTTGTCTTGAGGCAGCTCTGCTACAAGCGCCTGAAACATCTCGTCGAACTTGTCGGGAGATACAATCCTGAAGCGAAAGTGAGGGCCTTTGTAGGGAGAAAAAGAAGAGCGCTGCGAGAGAAGCAAGTCGTACTTGCGGCTGTCAATAGCGTTTTTGGTGAGGGTAGCTTCCACCACGTCCTCGTTGGCCACCAATATTACTTCTGCGACATCTCCTGCCAAGAATACAGACTTAAACTTCTCGATGGTAATCTCTACGGCAGCGCCTGTTCTGCTGAAATACACCAAGCTGAGGATAAGCATAATCAGCGTGGCAATCAGCCAGAATTGATAATTGGGCTTTGTAGGAGGAGTACCCTTGGTTAATGGATTCTTTTTATCAGACATGGAATAATCTGCTTTTGAAGTTAAAATAATACTTAAAACTTGGAGGCAAAGAGGAATGTTTAGCTTTCGGAGGGAATATG
Organism: Thermonemataceae bacterium; assembly: GCA_036788275.1. Lineage (GTDB taxonomy): Bacteria > Bacteroidota > Bacteroidia > Cytophagales > Thermonemataceae > DAIQNQ01. The sequence goes on along the minus strand of DAIQNQ010000028.1, from coordinate 3,562 downwards.
CGTGATTTTGGCATCTCCCCACAGCTCTTCGAGGGCGAAGTGCTCTCTTTTACTCTGTTTGAATACGTGTACCACTACGTCCACATAGTCAATCAAAATCCACTCTTTGTTTTGTTTTCCCTCTTTTTGCCAAGGGTTTTCTTGGATACTCTTATAAACCTGCTCCTCGACGGAGTCGGCGATGGCATCAATCTGTGTGTCGGAGGTACCGGAGCAAATCACAAAAAAATCGGCAATGGCTTGTTTGATATTTCGCAAATCGAGCAATACGATGTTTTGCGCCTTTTTTTCTTGCATTCCTTTAATGACCCACTGCGCCAAGGCGTCTGTATTGGTATAGGTTCTGGCTTTGATTTTTTTTTCTTCTTTCATTAAAACAAATTTATCTTTGCAGTTACAAAACTAATAAAAAAACTTGTATAACTTTCATACACTTTTTTTGGGCAGGCCTGTGATACACCTGCCAAGCTGTCATTCTACCAATGCGGTAGCCTTAGAACTCATTGAGGCTGGAGAAGCTGCCGAGGGCTTGCTGGTGCTTTGTGATGAGCAGCGTGCAGGCAGAGGGCAAGGCCAAAATACTTGGGAGGCGGCTCCTTTCCAAAATATTACGCTTTCATTGGTGTTGATGCCTCGTTTTTTGGAAGCAAAAGAACAATTTTACTTGAGTATGGCGGTGGCGCTCAGCTTGTACGATAGCCTGAGCGGCTATGTGCCTGTACCGGATGCCTTGAAAATAAAATGGCCGAATGATATTTTTTATCAAGATAAAAAAATATGCGGAATTCTGATTCAAAATCTACTCAAAAATCAACACTTGCACCATAGCGTAGTGGGCGTTGGAATAAATGTGAATCAAACTCAGTTCCAAAGTCCGCAAGCCAGCTCCTTAAAATTGATTAATGGCCAGCAATATGCCCTGCCGGAGCTGATAGAGGCTTTTTTGAAGGCAATGGAGCAGCGCTACGTGCAAGTACGACACTGTAAATATGACAGACTCCGCTTCGACTATCTGCGCCAGCTCTATGCTTATCAAGAGTCGAGGCTTTTTGAAGCCCAAGGGCGGGTGTTTGAAGGTAAAATTTTGGGTGTGGACAATGTCGGCAGAATTTGCATAGAAGCCGAGGGGCACTTGACTTACTTCCAAAACAAAGAGGTGTGCTTGCTACCACTTTGATAAAATAAAAGCTTCGTGTAAAAAACAAAGCGAATATTGCTATATTTAGGGGATTATTTATAATTTTGTAGAAGCCCCAGACTCAAACTGAAACGTAAATTATATGCGACGATACCTCGTTCTTGGTTTTTTGTGCGCGCTCGCAGGGTACTCTTTTGCCCAAAGCCCCGAAGACTTGAAAAAAGCAGACAATGACTTTAACCTTGGCAAATACGAGCAGGCGCTTGAAATATACCAAAAGGCCTATCAGCTAAACCCCAAAGACCCCGCCCTGAACTATAAAATGGGGGCTTGCTACTTCCGCTTGCGTGATGCCAAAACCCAACAAAAAGCAACAGCCTTTTTGGAGTTTGCGGCGGCCAACCCCAACGAGCAAGTGCCCTATCGGGTGTACCATTACTTGGGACGCATGTACCATCTCAACTATCAGTTTGACAAGGCTTTGGTGCAGCTCGAAAAGTTTAAAGGCTATGTAAATGAAAAAGACAGGCTTTGGCCAGAAAACCAAAGGGCTATCGAAATGTGCCAAAATGGCAAGACCATTCTTAAAGATACCCTCGACCTCTTCGTACAAAATATAGGAAAGCCTATCAACACAGAGCTGACGGAATACGGCTCGGTAATCTCTGCCGACGAGCAGCTAATGGCCTATACCACGGCTCGCAAAGAGCCTCAAACAGGTGAAATCATAGAACAAATCTATCTCTCGAAAAAGAAAGACTATGTGTGGACAGCCCCCGAAATTATTGATTTCAAAACCAATAAAAACGTAGGTTCGGTGGGGATGTCGCCCGACGGCCAGCAGATTCTCATTTATATAGGGGGCGTAAACAATACCGGAAGTATTTACAGCAGCCGTATCAGCGGTAGCCAGTGGTCGGAGCCTAAAAGGTTGGGCAGCGAAATCAACTCCGACTATATGGAAACTACCGCCAGCATCAGCCCCGACGGCAATGTGATGTACTTTGCGAGCAATCGTCCCGGCGGCTACGGCGGGCGCGACCTCTACAAGGTAGAACGCCTGCCCAATGGCAGCTGGGGCAAGCCCAGCAACCTTGGCCCGGAGGTAAACACGCCCTACGACGAAGATGCACCCTTCATCCATCCTGATAAAAAGACGCTCTACTTCTCTAGCACCGGACATAATTCTATTGGTGGGAGTGATATTTTTAAGGCCAGCTTTGAAAATGGCAAATGGGTGAAGCCCAAAAATATGGGTTTCCCTATCAACAGTACTTACAATGATAGCTACTTTGTGCTCTCTGCCGACGGTAAAAAGGGCTACTTCTCCAGCGACCGCCTCGGAGGTTTTGGTATGCAGGATATTTACTTTTTGGGGATTCCTGAAGAGGAGGGTGTGATTGCACTGACCTTGGTAAAAGGTAAGGTGTTGGCAGGAACGCCACCCAAGCCCATTCCTACGCGTATCCGTGTGGTGGACAAAGAAACCAATGAGTTTTTGAAATACATCTATGACCCCAACCCCAAAACAGGCGACTACTTGATGATTTTTCCTCCGGGCAAAAACTATGATATGATTATCGAGGCCGAGGGCTATTTGCCTTACTTGGTCAATATCAATATCCCAAACCAGACCTACTTCTACGAGATGTATCAGGAGATTATCCTCCAAAAGAAAATTGTAAACAACCAAGAAGTGGGGCAGGAAATCTCCGTAACCAATGCTTTCTTTGATGTACGCAAAGAAGTAGCCGACGACCCGGTGGCCTTTAGCGAGAAAAAACTTGACCTCTACGACCTGATGGACGATATCATCGCCTCCGAGGATAGTACGGCGCTCAACTACCTGCTGGAACTAATGTATGATGATGAGCCTGCCGACATCAAAGAGGTGGTATCGCCACAAGAATCGGTGCAAGTTACTTTCTTCTACAATGCGCCCGATGGCAAGCTGAAGCCCGTAGAGATAGCCGGACAGACCATCTTGGCCTTAGAAAAGGTAGAAACAGACAAAAATCGCAAGAAAGAGGAAGAAGACTACTCCATCAACCAAGGGCCTATCCTGAAAAACAAAACTTATACGGCCTTCTACGAGAGCAATAAATATGACTTAAACTCTCGTGCCTTGGAAGAGCTGGTGCGCTTTGCCGATTTTGTGAAAGCCAATAAAGAGGTGGGCATACAGATATTGGGCTATGCCTCTTCGGAAGGCGATGCCGATGCCAACTTCGTACTTTCCGAAAACCGCGCAAAAGCTGCTTACGACTTTTTCTTGGAGCTGGGCATTGACAAAAAACGCCTGATATGGAAGGGCTTTGGCAGTAATAAATCGCCTGACCCCGAAGCTGCTCGCCGCAAAATGCGCCGTGCCGACATCAAGATTGTAGATTTGAAGAATCTGAAGAAGTTTGATAAATAGGGCTG
>DAIQNQ010000027.1:21828-23962 GCA_036788275.1 Thermonemataceae bacterium | reverse complement strand
AACATGAAATAAACGCAACTCCCTTCCTTCCCCAAACAAAACCTTCGTTTATTTTCGCTTTGTATGTATCTTTCAAGGAGCATCTCAAAGGTGCTGCCCAAACAATACTACACATCTTTTTTCAAATATTCAAGCAATAGCCACATCAAATTCTTCGATTGCTCACTCCTGTCTCCGCAGTTTGCCTTCTTCGGTATATTCTACTTCGCCTACGTCAATGATTTTTTGGAGTGCCTCCAAGAGTGCCTCTTTGGTACGAGGGGCGATGTGGCCGAGCAGTTCCTCTACGGTCAGGCTTTTGTAGGCCAAGGCCTGTAAGATGCGCTCTCGGTATTTTTCGTAGTGGTTTTCGCTAAGGCGATGCTCCTTTTTCTTTTTCAGGCAGATGTCGCATACCCCGCAAGGCTCATAAGAGATTTCGCCAAAATACTCCAAGAGCAGCTGCGTGCGGCAGCGGTTTTCGTGCTGCATATAGTGCGCCACCGCTTTGGCCTTGCGCAGGTCTTTTTCTTTGCGCGATTCTATCTTTTTGGCATCCAAGGGCAGCTCACTGGCATTGTGGCGCTTGTGCAGCAGGGTAAGCTGAGGCTTGGATTTTTGTTCTTCATAAATCCAAATATTGCGCTGGTCGAGCTGGCGCAGAAAGTTGAAGACTACCGGAAGCTCGTATTTGCCTTTTTGGGCAATTTCGCTCTCGCGAATCTTGATAAAGTTCGAGAAAAGCTCGCCCCCATACAAGCGCATCACCAGCTCGATAAAAGCCTCAAAGTTTTTGTTGGCAATCTGAAAAGCATACAACTCCTGCTTGTTGGCGCGCAGCATCAGTTTGGAGGGACTGTAAAAAGCATCGCTCAGCTGTATAAAGCCTTCGTCTTGCAAGATTTTGAGCACGTGAAATATCTCTGTACTGTCCAAATTGAAAGTTTGTACGAAGTTGAGATAGTCGAAATCGTAGCTCGTAAACTCCCCCGCCCCCACGGCTATCTGGAGGTAATTGGCCAAGGCCTGATACACATAGCGAATGCGCTCTACGGCAGGGTACGACTTTAGGATTTTGATTTCTAATTGTTGGATGTCGCCTTTGTCGTAGAGCACCGTGGCATAAGCCTTTTGCTCGTCGCGTCCGGCGCGCCCCGCCTCTTGGTAATAGGCTTCCAAGGTTTCGGGCAAGTCGAGGTGTACCACCAAGCGCACATCGGGTTTGTCTATACCCATACCAAAGGCATTGGTGGCCACAATCACGCGGATGCGGTTGTTAATCCAAGCGTCTTGTTTGCGGGAGCGCTCTTGGTTGTCTAAGCCGGCGTGGTAGTAGTCGGCACTGATACCATTTTTGGCCAAGCGCTGTGCCACTTCCTTGGTGCGTTTGCGCGTGCCCACATACACTACGGCGGTACCGGGCACTTTGCGGAGCATTTCGAGCAGGCGAGCGTCTTTGTTTTCCTCCAAAAATACCGAATAAGAAAGGTTGCTGCGGGCAAAGCTCTTTTGGAAAGGTGCTTGGCGCGGCTGCCGGAACTGCAACTTCTCTTGGATGTCGCCCTTTACAATTTCGGTGGCCGTGGCCGTTACGGCGATGAGCGGCACTTGGGGCAGCAAGTTGCGCAAGGAGGCAATTTCGAGGTAGGGCGGACGAAAATCGTAGCCCCATTGCGAGATACAGTGCGCCTCATCTATGGCCAGCAGCCCCACTTTCATTTTTTTGAGGCGTTCTAAGAAGATATCGGTTTGAAGGCGCTCCGGCGAGAGGTACAGAAACTTCACCTGTCCATACACGCAGTTGTCTAAAATAATGTCTATCTCGCGGCGACTCAGTCCCGAATAAATGGCCACTGCATTGATATGCCTTTTGCGAAGCTGCTCTACTTGGTCTTTCATCAGAGCGATGAGCGGCGACACCACAATACAAAGCCCTTCTAAGAGCAGGCCGGGCACTTGAAAGCAGATAGATTTGCCCCCGCCCGTGGGCAGCAGGGCCAGCGTATCTTTGCCTTCTAATACCGAAAGTACGATGTCTTCTTGCAGAGGCCGAAAGGCCGCATAGCCCCAATACTTTTTGAGTGCCTCATGTGCTTTGGCAGAAAGTTCCTCTCTGGAATTGGTCATGGCGCATTGTTTTCAGAAGAAGGGTGTT
>DAIQNQ010000027.1:0-21728 GCA_036788275.1 Thermonemataceae bacterium | reverse complement strand
TAACCAAAAATACACGGTAATTTAATGATTTTATTTTCAATAAATTGAAAGAAAGGACTTTTTTTCAGGAAGGACGCGCCTGTGCCAAGTCCAAAGCCCATACCGATACGGAGCGGTCGTCGCTGGCCGAAACGATATAATCTTGAAAATTTGTCCAGAGCAACTTATTTACAGAAGTACCGTGTCCGGCGTGCCTTGCCTTGTCTATTACTTTAAGGAGTTTGAACTGCTGTGCGTCCCATACCTTCACCGACTTGTCCATACTCGCCGTAGCAAACCAAGCGCCCGAAGGGTGGTAGGCAATATGGTTGAGGGCGTACATGTGCGCCACAATGGAGTGCGCCAAGGCATAATCCTGATGCACTTCCCATGCTTTGAGGTACGCATCGCGGCTGCCGCTGAGCAGGTACTTGCCACAAGGCGAATAAGCCAAAGTAAATACCGAATTGCTATGGCCTGTGAGCAGCTGCTTGGGTTGCAGGCTCTGGCGCTCAAATACCCTGATGCTGTGGTCGCTAAAGCCGATGGCAAGGTCTTGGCCGTCGGGCGATATGGCAATACAGCGGGCACTTTTTTCGGAGACTTTCAGGTGCTTGCGTACAGCCCAATGTGCCAAGTCCACCACTACCAGTACTCCATCGCCCAAAGCTACGTAGGCTTCATCACCTACAATTTGTATATCAAAAATAGCAGCATCGGTCAGTTTGAGCGAGAGCTGTTCTTTTTTTTGGTCGAGGTCTATGAGGTGCAAGCCCTCGAAGTTTTGGCCGATAAGCAATTGCCTTCGCTCCGGCAAGAGCCGCATGGCATAGACAGAGGCAGGCACTTGGGCAATAAGCTTGCCTATTTCGGGCTGCGCCAAGTCCCACTGTGCCACCAAGCCTTTGCCATCTGCCGAAAAGAAATGGCGGGCATCGGGGCTATGCTCCAAGCTATATACGCAGTCTTTGTGGCCTGCAAGGGTGGCGATTTTTTCTACTTGTATTTTCATTGTGCCTGTAAAGCCCTGAGATAAAGTTGTACGGTATTTTCAAAACCCAAATACAAGGCATCGCAAATGAGCGCGTGCCCAATAGATACTTCGAGCAGCTGAGGGATTTGCTGTTGGAAATAAGCAAGGTTTTGCAAGTCTAAATCGTGTCCGGCATTCAGCCCCAAGCCCAAGCTGTTTGCGAGCAGGGCGGCTTCGCGATAAGGCGCGATGGCTTGTGCAGGATTTTGGAGAAAATTTTTGGCGTAAGCTTCGGTATAGAGTTCTACGCGGTCGGTACCTACCTCAGCAGCTCCTTCGATGTAGGTGGCGATGGGGTCTATGAAAATGGAAGTACGAATGCCCGCTTTTTTAAAAGTAGCCACAATATCTTTCAGAAAAGAGGCGTGTTGGCGGGTATCCCATCCGGCATTGGAGGTGAGCGCCTGCGTGCTGTCGGGCACGAGCGTAACCTGCGTGGGCTTTACTTCCAATACCAAATCTATAAATTTTTGCTCTATCGGGTTGCCCTCGATATTGAACTCCGTCTGTACAAGGGCTTTCAGTTGGCGTACATCCTCGTAGCGGATATGCCGCTCGTCGGGGCGCGGATGCACCGTAATCCCCTCAGCACCAAAGCGCTCCGCATCTTGGGCAGCCTTGAGTACGTCGGGATTGTTGCCGCCTCGGGCATTGCGCAATGTGGCAAACTTGTTGATGTTTACGCTCAACTTCGTCATAATCGAAAAAAACTTTTAAATTTGAGGCAAATTAGCACAAAGCTAACAAATAATCTTTTCGATTAGTTTTGAAAAGGCTGAGAGTGCTCACAATTGCAGGTAATTATTCACGCATCATTTTCATAAATTTATGAGCTTAAAAGATAAAATCGGAGAGGCCTTGAAAGAGGCCATGAAAAGTAAAAACCAAGCCGCCCTCACGGCTTTGCGCGAGCTGAAATCTTTCATCTTGCTGGAGGAAACCAAAGAAGGTGCTTCGGGCAGCTTGAGCGAGGCCGACGAAATGGGCATCATCAACAAAGCCCTGAAACAGCGTAAAGAGTCTTACGAGATGTTTGTGAATGCCCAAAAGCCTACCCAAGCCGAAGAGCAAATGGCTGTCATCAAGGTATTGGAGACTTTCTTGCCCGCGCAGCTTTCTGAGGAGGAGCTTGACCAAAAGATTCAGGCCATCATCACGCACCTTGGTGCCAATAGCCTCAAAGATATGGGCAAGGTAATGGGTGTAGCCAGCAAAGAGTTGGCAGGGCAAACCGACAACAAAATGCTTTCCGAAACCATCAAGCGCTTGTTGGGGCAGTAAAAAGCTTAAAGAATAGAGTAGCTTCACGAAGGCTTCGCCCAAAGCGAAGCCTTCGCTCATTAAAGATTATCTGAATCCGATTATAGAATGTATATCAATGACTTAGGTGCTTTTGTTCGTGAGTTTTTTATAGCAAACTTAGAATGGCTGGGAGTACTCACGGGCTTTGTGTGTGTGTGGCTCAATGTACGGCAACATATTGCGGGCTGGTTTTTTGCCATTGTTTCGGCAGGTATTTACATCAAAGTTTTTTATGATATACGCCTTTTGGGCGAAATGTACCTGCAAGTTTTTTTCATCTTTAGCAGCTTGTACGGTTGGTGGCAGTGGCGCTTTGGCAAAAAAGGCAGCAGTGTTTTGCATATCAGCTATCTGCCTGAGCGCTATTGGTATGCGCTCTTGGCTTGCGCAGTATTGGGTACCGGGCTTTTGGGCAGGTGGCTGCTGGGGCAGGGTGGCGACTTGGCCTATATAGATGCCGCCTTGGTAAGTACCAGCTTGGTAGCTACTTGGATGCTGGCCCGCAAGTACCTCGAAAACTGGCTGCTATGGATAGCCGCCGACTTAGCTTACATCTTCATGTACCTCTACAAAGGTGCTTATCCTACCGCCTTGCTTTATACCTTGTATCTGGGCTTGGCTTATAAGGGCTATCGGCATTGGCAAAAACAGCTCCAAAATAGCAAGGCTATTCATAACCCCCACTGATGTAGGCAATGCCCTTGTCCAAAGTTTCGTGCCATTGCTACTCCAAAGCTTGGTCAAGCTTCGTGTCGGCTTGTTTTAAAGCCTGCAAAAAGGCAGCTTTCCACGTAGCGTAGTGCTGTGGGGCAATGTCGAGCTGCGCCTTGCTGTGCGATTTTTTGATGCGCTCCAAGCCGAGCTGTCCGGCCAAGTCGCCGTGGGCATACATAATTACCAAGTTGATGCCGTGGCGAATCAAATGCTTTTGCTTCACAAAATCGGTTTTCTCAAATCTGGCTCTTATTTGCGGATTGCTGTTCATGAAAATATCGTAGAACAAGCCAAAGAAGTCTTCGTGCATCAGGCAGCGAGCATAGCTCATTTTTACATCATTCGTTTCCATATAGATTTTTATATTTTAGTTTGAAACCTTGACAAAGGTATGCGGGTGGTTAAGGCAAAAAAATGATAAAAATCAGCACTTGCTTTTCTTTTGTCGCAATACTTATTGTAACTTTGTAAGGAAAATGTGCTTTTTGAAGAATCTTGCTCCGGCAAATGAGTTTCAATAAAAAAGCACCCATCCTTGGAAATAAGAAAGCCAAGGAAATCGTTAATTTCGCGTATAAATCTCTCTTCGTATGGCCTCTGCAACCAAAACTCAACTCCAAGATACCCAAATCTTCGACCTCATTGCCCAAGAGCATCGCCGCCAATTACACGGCATCGAGCTGATAGCCTCCGAAAACTTCGCCTCCGAGCAGGTGATGCAAGCACAAGGCAGCGTGCTTACCAATAAGTATGCAGAGGGGCTTCCCAAAAAGCGCTATTATGGCGGCTGCGAAGTAGTAGATGAAGTAGAACAATTGGCCATAGACCGTGCCAAGGAGCTTTTTGGTGCTACTTGGGCCAATGTGCAGCCCCACTCCGGCGCGCAAGCCAATGCCGCTGTGATGCTGGCGCTCCTCAAGCCGGGTGATAAAATCCTCGGTTTCGACCTCGCCCACGGTGGACACCTTACCCACGGCTCGCCTGTAAACTTTTCAGGCAAATTGTACCAGCCTTCTTTTTATGGGGTAGAGCAAGCCACAGGCCTCATAGACTGGGACAAGGTGGAGGCTACTGCCCTCCGCGAAAAACCTAAGTTGCTCATTTGCGGCGCTTCGGCTTACTCCCGCGATTGGGATTATGCCCGCCTGCGCCAAATTGCCCAACAAGTAGGGGCGCTGCTTTTGGCAGATATTTCGCACCCCGCAGGGCTGATTGCCAAAAAGCACCTCAACGACCCTCTGGCCTATTGCGACATCGTAACCACCACCACGCACAAAACCCTTCGTGGCCCAAGAGGAGGCTTGATTATGATGCGCAATGATTTTGAAAATCCCTTCGGCATCAAAAATCCCAAAGGCAACCTGCGCATGCTTTCAGAACTGCTGGATTCTGCCGTATTCCCCGGCACGCAAGGCGGCCCCTTGGAGCACGTGATTGCGGCCAAGGCCGTGGGCTTCCACGAGGCACTTTCCGAGGAGTTTGGTGCTTACACAGCGCAGGTTATCCGCAATGCCCAAGCCATGGCCAAGGCTTTTGTAGAAAGAGGCTACCAAATTATTTCGGGCGGTACCGACAATCACCTGATGCTCATAGACCTGCGCTCCAAAGGCCTTACGGGCAAATTGGCGCAAGAAACGCTCATCAAGGCCGACATCACCATCAATAAAAATGCAGTGCCCTTCGACGACAAGTCGCCTTTCGTAACCTCCGGTATGCGTGTAGGTACGGCGGCCATGACCACCCGTGGCTGCAAAGAAGCCGATATGGAGCAAATAGTGGCCTATATAGACGAGGCACTCCACAACCACGACCAAGAGCAAAAGCTCTTGCAAATCAAAGCAGAAGTAAACAAGATGATGCAAGGTTTCCCACTATTTCAATACTAAAGAAACTCTTCACTGCGCCAAGCTTCTTACAGAGTTTGGCGCTTTTGGCAGGTAATCTCCACTTGATATGGAAGAAAAAGAAATGTCCTTTTTAGACCACTTGGAAGAACTCCGGTGGCATTTGATTCGTGCCGTGGGAGCTGTTTTATTGCTCTCAATAATAGTATTTGTATCCAAAGATTTTGTTTTCGGAACGGTGATTTTGGGGCCGATGAAGACAGATTTCTGGACCTATCGGCAGCTCTGTGAATTGGGGCAACAGCTCGGTACAGATGGATTCTGTATAGAAGGCATCAATTTTACTTTGCAAAGCCGCCAAATGACTGGGCAGTTTTCTATGCACTTGATCTCCTCTTTTGTCTTGGGCTTTGTGTTAGGCTTTCCTTATGTATTTTGGGAAATATGGCGCTTTGTAAGGCCTGCGCTTTATCCTAATGAAAAAAACATAGCCGTAGGAGCAGTATTTTGGGTTTCGCTACTCTTTCTGACAGGGGCACTCTTTGGCTACTATTTGCTCACGCCCGTTTCGGTAAACTTTTTGGCCAACTATGTACTCGACCCTTCTATCCAGAACCAGTTCGATATTACTTCTTACGTTTCTACACTGATTATGCTGGTGATAGGCAGTGCGCTGATGTTTCAGCTGCCTATGGCGGTATTGGTATTGGCACGTTTGGGTATTGTTACGCCCGCTTTTATGCGTCAGTTTCGCCGACACAGCATTGTGATTATCTTTATCGTGGCAGCTATTATTACGCCTGCCGATGTATTTACGCAGTTTATGGTGGCTATCCCGCTCATCCTGCTCTACGAAATAAGTATTTTTATTGCGGCTTATATTGAAAGAAAACGCATCAAGGCTGAAAAATTGCTACAATTGCAAGAAGTCGCTGCGGAACGTCCCGCCCTCGACCAGATAATAGACTAAAGGATACTATGAGGAGTCTTGTTTTTTTGATTTTGGTTGTTTGGCAGTTTTCTGCACAAGCGCAGGTAAAGCTCTCCAAGAAGCAGCTCACTAAGGGGGTGAGCATGAGTATCCCCCAGAATTTTGTGCTGGCAAATGACGACCTGCTCGCTCGCAAGTACTTTAGCCCTAAAAAGCCTACCGCCGTATATACCGACCCCAATGCGCAGGTAGATGTGGGCATCAATTTCACAGAGTCTTATTGGCACGAAGACGATATTCCGATGCTTAAAGACCTCTATCGTGCCAGTCTGAGCGCCACTTACACGCGTGTAGAGTTTTTGAAGGAGACCGTAGAGTATATTCACAAAAGGCAATACGTGGTATTTGAATTTGTGGGAATTCTCGAAGATGAAGCCAAAGAAAATGCCGTGATAGAGAAGCGTCGCGGGCGTGTGGAGCACTACAATTACCTGATGTACACCGTAGTAAACAAGAAAATCGTGGTGGCCAACTTCAACTGCCCCGCCAAGATGCGCAATGCATGGCAGGAGCAAGTACCCAAAATGATGCAATCGCTCCGAATCAAAAATCTCGACCTTTAGCGCCTTGCTCGACCATCACTACTTCATGCACGTAGCCTATCAAGAGGCTTGCAGGGCTTTTGAAGAAGGCGAAATTCCTGTAGGAGCAGTCATTGTAGCCCAAGGGCGCATCATTGCCAAAGCCCATAACCAAACCGAAAAACTCCAAGACCCTACCGCCCACGCCGAAATGCTGGCCATTACGGCGGCTACCAATTTTCTGCAAGCCAAATATCTTACCCAGTGCCAACTCTACGTGAGCCTCGAACCCTGCCTGATGTGCGCCGGAGCCATCGCTTGGGCGCAGGTAGAAAGCCTGATATGGGCGGCCTCCGACGAAAAAAAAGGCTTTAGCAGACTCGAAACCCAAGTGCTGCACCCCAAAACCAAAATCGTGAAGGGCATCATGGCAGAAGAATGTACGGCCTTACTGAAAAAATTCTTCAAAAATTTGAGAAACTAAAAGCCCCTTTCTTTGTTTAATAAATACATTGCTTTCTGAAAAGCACTTAATTTTATCCAATTTTTTTAACATAAACAGCTTTAAACTATGGCCTTTACCCAAGAAGCACTTCCCTATGCCGAAAACGCATTAGAACCGTATATTGACGCACAAACCATGAATATCCACTATGGCAAGCACCACGCTGCCTATGTGGCCAACCTCAACAAAGCGCTCGAAGGCAGCGATGCCGAAAAGCTCAATGTTTCTCTTGAGGATATTTGTAAAAATATCAGCAAATACTCAGTAGCCGTGCGCAACAATGGCGGCGGGCACTTCAACCACGCTCTTTTCTGGAAAACAATGGCTCCTAATGCCGGAGGCAACCCCTCAGGTGCATTGGCTGAAGCCATCAATAAGAAATTTGGTTCTTTTGATAAATTCAAGGAGGCATTCTCACAAGCTGCCATGACACGCTTCGGCTCCGGCTGGGCTTGGCTCATCGTAAAAAAAGGTGGCGAAGTAGAAGTAAGCTCTACCCCCAACCAAGACAACCCGCTAATGGACGTAGTAGAAGTACAAGGTACGCCCATTCTTGGCTTAGACGTATGGGAGCATGCCTACTACCTCAAATACCAAAATAAGCGTGCCGACTATGTGGGCGCTTTCTTCAGTGTAGTAAACTGGAACTACGTGAGCGAACTCTATCAAAAAGCAAAATAAGCCCTTTTACAAAGGTATTTGGAAGCCTCTCAGCAGATATAGCTGAGGGGCTTTTTTATCACTCTTTTAACAAAATGTGCCCGATTTGTGAATTTAATATTAACATTGATTGCATTATTTTTAGTATGATAAATTATCTTTAATTTTGTGCTAACGTGCTTCCTGTCTCAATGCTTTGCACGCTTTTTCTAACTTAGTTGTAATGTGCCATGAGCAAAAAGTCAGCCCCAAGGGTATTAATTGTAGATGATGAAGCCGACATCGTCGAGATACTCAAGTACAACCTCAAAAAAGAAGGTTATGACATCAGAACCGCCTCCAATGGCTTGGAAGCAGTGCAAATGGCAAGGCTTTTTCTGCCACAGCTCATACTGATGGATATTATGATGCCCCACATGGACGGTGTGGAGGCCAGCAGGCTGATTAAGGACAACCCTGATACTGCACAGGCCTATATCATCTTCTTAACAGCGCGCACCGAGGAGTATTCTGAGGTGGCGGCCTTCGATGTAGGAGCCGACGACTACATCGTGAAACCTATCAAACCAAGGGCTTTGCTGAGCAGAATCTCAGCGATTTTCAGGCGCGAGTCTAAAAAAGTACCGCAAGACGACCAAATAGTGGTAGGAAACCTGACCATAGACCGCCAAAGCTATACCGTAATCCAAGGCGAAGAAGCGCTCAACTTGCCCAAAAAAGAATTTGAGTTGCTTTATTTCTTGGCGCAGCATCCCGAAAAAGTCTTTAGTCGCGACGAACTCCTGCAAAATATCTGGGGTACAGATGTGTATGTGCTCGCTCGTACCGTAGATGTACACGTGCGCAAGGTGAGAGAAAAAATTGGTGAGGGCTATATCCAAACTGTAAAAGGGGTGGGCTACAAGCTTTCTACCAAAGAATAAGGGGACTTTTATCAAACACTTATCGTATGCAATTTTCGCCAAAATACTTGGCTCTTTTTCTCTCCTTCTGTATTGCGCTCATTACCACACTTTTTGTGTCTTTAGTAGAGGGCGTTACGGCTACGGCGCTGTTGGTATGTTTTAGTTTGGCTTTTGCTTCGGGCTTTTTGCTGATTATTCTGTCTTTAGATTTTCTGATTTTCAGAGAAATTAATGCCCTGCAAGATTCTTTCAACAAGATTAAGAAGAAGGATTTTAAACTTGCCAAAAGACGCTTGGCAACGCTTACTGCCACGCCTTTACAGACGCTCAATGAGCAAATTTTTGATTATGCCGAAAAAAAACAACAAGAGATAGACCAACTCATGCAGGTGGAAGCTTTCCGCAGAGAGTTCTTGGCCGATGTATCGCACGAGCTTAAAACTCCTATTTTTGCGGCGCAGGGTTTTATTCATACCTTGCTCGATGGTGCCGTGGACGATGCCGAGGTACGCTACAAATTTCTGGAACGTGCTGCCAAAACCCTCGACGGCTTAGACCACCTGGTACAAGACCTGATTACGCTCTCCAAAATGGAGAGTGGCAGTATCAAAATGAAACTCAGCCCCTGCTATTTGCACGAAATCATCGAAGAAGTGCTGGAGCAATTGGAGGACAAAGCCCTTGAAAAAAGTATCAAGCTGCACAAGGAAATTAAAAATGATAGTGCCGTACAGGTTTTGGCCGATAGGCAGCGTATCAAGCAAGTGCTTATTAATTTGGTAGAAAATGGGATTAAATACGGAAAAATAGGCGGACAAGTAGAAATTTTACTCTCTTGCGAAAAAGACAACTGCCGTATCACCGTAAAAGACGACGGCTTGGGGATTCCCAAAAAGCATCAAAGCCGTATTTTCGAGCGCTTTTATCGTGTCGAAAAAAGTCGTTCCAAAGAGCAAGGTGGCAGTGGATTGGGCTTGGCCATCGTGAAGCAGATTGTAGAAGCCCACCAGTCTGAAATAGAAGTACAAAGCAAGGTGGACAAAGGTACGGTCTTTTCTTTTAGCCTAAAAAGACATCACAGCAATGCTTCGCTGGCTGCCGAAGAAAACGAAAGAGCTATTCAAAAAAGAAATAAATAGAAATAGAGTGGTTGTAAAGCCTGTTAATCTGATTGGAGAAGGGATTGTCGTCGGGGATAAATACATTGAGCAACCCGTGGGAAATGCGTATCTCTGGTGCAAACTTGAACATCTGAAAAAATCTATCTATGCCGAGACCATACTCTACTGCCAAGTCGAAATTTTGGGCGCGTACCAAATTGGCTTCTTCTACTTTTCGTACCCCTAAAGCTATCGAAGGCTTGATACCTGCCAGCAAGTAGGCACGTGTATTGCCGCGACGCTGTGCTTTGAGCTTGATAAGCAAGGGAAAATCTACAATTGTAGATTCGATTCTTCTTTCGGCTACCTCGCCTGTTTGGAGGTTGGTAAATTCCAGTACACGCTCATTGAAGCTGGCCTGTGGCGAAAAGCGCAAACCGAAATACTCCGAAAACTGATAAGTAGCTACTAAACCCAGAGAGAAGCCGGGCGTAAACTTAGGATTTAAGAGAAACTCGTTGGAGGTGTATTGTGGGGTATTGTAGATTTGGTAACGGTTCAAGTTTACCCCCAGCAAAAAGCCGTAGTGCAACTGCTTGTTGTCGTAGTCGGGTAGATTGATATTGCCACGACTTTTTTGAGCCGACAAAGTGCTGCTGCACAGCAGGGCTGTTAGGAGAAGGAAGAAACTTTTTTGCCTGTATAGATGGCGCTGATGCCGAAAGAGAGAGAATGCCATTGCGTGTGTTGAAATCCGACTTGTTCTAAAATATTGAGAAAATCTTTTCCGTCGGGAAAAGCATCTACCGACTCCGGCAGATAGGTATAAGCACGGGCATCTTTGGAAACCGCCCTGCCAATATTTGGCAATATATTTTTAAAATAGAAATTATACAAATGTTTGATAGCAAAAGTCTTGGGCTTGGAGAACTCCAACACAACTACCATGCCGTTTGGCTTGAGCACGCGGTACATCTCGGCAAGGCCTCGCTCTAAGTTTTCAAAGTTGCGCACACCAAAGGCTACCGTAATGGCATCGAATGTATTGTCTTCAAAGGGCAGGCTTTCGGAATCGCCCAGCTGCATATCAATGATATTGGCATAACCTCTTTTCTTCATCTTTTCCTTGCCTACTTCCAGCATTCCCGCCGAAATATCAATGCCCACTACTTTTTCGGGCTGGAGCGCCAAGGCCTCGATGGCGAAGTCGCCCGTGCCGGTGGCAATGTCGAGCATTACTTTAGGAGCCGAAGGGCGTAGGAGTTGAATAGCCTTTTTGCGCCAGCCTTTGTCAATATTCATACTGAGCAGGTGGTTGAGCATATCGTAGCGCGCCGAGATATTATCGAACATTTCGGCTACTTGGGCTTTTTTACTTTCGGATTTATCTTTGTAAGGAAGGACAGACATAATATCGGAATTGAAATACAAAATTAGAGATTATTCTCTATGAAACACTTGTGCGGGCAGAAAGTTTCGTAAGTCTGCATCATTGTACCCGTCTTGCCCACAGCGTAAAGGGCTTGTGGTGCAGGTCGGTAGAAGCTACAAGCACCGTATCGCCTCCTTCTTTGAAGCCGATTTTTTGGAGAATCTGCGCCGCACTGAGCGGATAATTGCGCACCAAAACCTGTATTTTTCTGTCGGGCACACGCGCCAGCCAAGCTTTTTTATCCATTTTCACAATTTCCAATACCTCAAACACACGCCCCATAAAATTGGGCAGCAGCACTTCGGAAGTATAGAGGTGGCTGTGCTGATGGAGCTTTTGCAAGCCATAATGCTGCGCCGTAAACTTAAAAAAGCCCGCCTTGAGCAAGGCCGCGTGAGGCTCGTAGAGGTAGCGCTGCGGCAAGGCATAAGCCACTTGTGCTTGGCGCTCTTCCTCGATACTTGCGCTTAGTATTTGGGCATCTCCTTGGGTGGAGAGTAGTGCAGCGTGTATCTGAGGCGCTTCTTGGTGGTTTTTTTGTAAAAGATACAATACTTCTTTGCACTCTTTGCCCACGGCCACTACCCATATTTGCGATACCCCTTCCAACTCCGACAAGGCTTGCTGTATATCGAGCATAGGAGCGGTTTTGAGCAAAATCGTATCGCTGATTTTCCATATATCAGGCAGTAAACGACCGACAGAAGGGCTGCAATCTTCGAGGCGAAAGACACGCCGCTGTGCCTCATCGCGGCGGGCGGGGTCGAGATATACCACATCGGCCTTGCCCTGAAAGCTTTTCAAGAAAGCAGAAGCTTCCATTTGATGTAGGTTGATATGTGTTGCGCCGAGTGTTTGGTAATTATGTTTTACAATGGGCAACAAAGCCGCTTCCTGCTCTACATAATGTACTTCGGAGAAAGATTGCCCCATAAAGTATGCATCCACCCCAAAGCCTCCGGTGAGGTCTATCAAAGTATTGCCTTGCAGCAGCGAAGCCTTGAAGCGGGCTGTTGGCTCAGAGCTGCACTGCTCCCAATTGATGCCGGGTGGATAAATAATATCTGACATCAAGCACCAAGAGGGCAACTTTTGTACTGCTTTTTGGCGGGCTTGTATTTGCTGCGCAATGGCAGCCATGGGCAAATGTGGGTATTTGTGTGCTTGCAGCATCACTTGGGCTGCGGGTAGCTGTGCGTATTGCGCGATGAGCTTTTGTGCTTCATCGCTTAGCAGTTGTGTTATGAGCGTATCCACCACATCAAAATAAAAGCAAAACTCAGCGAAAGGGAAGAAAGCGCATTGAGGCGCATGGCTTGTCGAAAATTGGCTGCGCTTTTGTCTTGCCATACCATATACCACCAATACAAGAAATACAAAAGGGTAGGAAAAAGCGCCAACTCAAAAACCAGAAGCTCTGCCCAAGAAGCACAGACCAGCAAAAAAGCGATAAAAGCCGCGTTGGCCAACAGAAAAGCACCTGCCGAAAACATAAAAGTGCCATTGATGCCGAGCATCAGGCTAAGCGTGCGGTCGCCACGACGGGCATCTTCGGCATGCTGATACACTTGTGTCATCGGATAAGAGGCCATAATCAAAAGCGAAGAGAGTGTCGCCGGGAAAAGCACTTGCCATTGCCAGAGGTCTTGCGGGGCTTTGTTTTCGATGGCTATTACAGACATCAAATAAGTAAAAAAGCCTTGGAAAAAGGCCACCCAGAGCCAACTGCCTATCGGATATTTTTTGATTCGTATAGCCGGATGGCTATAAGCCTTGGAGGCAATCCCATAGAGCAACAATGCCAGCGTAAAAGCAAAATTTACTGCAAAAAAGGCAATCAACAAGGCTACCGCATCAAAGAGCAGGGCGTAGGTATAAAGTTCTTTGCTTACGGGCGGGGGCTTTTCTAAGCCACCGATGCTCTCTTCGTCTTTGTCGAAATAGCTGTTGTAGGCATTGCTGGCCGGATACAGAAAGATATGAATGGCTATAAAAGCCCAAAAAGCTCGCTGATAGTCCACCGCCTCGCCTCTGCTCAGTGCAAATAGAAATACGGGCATCAAAAACACCGAAAAAGGAATACGCAGGTGCAGAAGGGTGGATTTTTTCACGCTTTTCAGTTTTGTGTTTCTAATTGTAGGCGAATCAGGTTGTGGTAAATACCTTCTTCTTGCATCAGCAGTTGCTCGTGAGTACCTGCTTCCGCTATTTTTCCTTGGTGGAGCACATAGATTTTGTCCACCTTGCGGATAGTGGCCAAGCGATGCGCAATGACGATGGTGGTGCGGTTTTGCATCAGCTCGTCCAAGGCTTCTTGTACCAATTTCTCCGATTCCGCATCCAAAGAGCTGGTAGCCTCGTCGAGAATCAAAACTTTAGGATTTTTGAGCAGCGCCCTAGCAATGGCAATGCGCTGCCTTTGTCCGCCCGAAAGCTTCACACCGCGGTCGCCCACGATGGTTTCAAACTGCTCCGGGAAGCGCTGTATAAACTCATAAGCATTGGCCTTGCGGGCGGCAGCTTCTATTTCTTCCATACTTGCACCAGGCTTGCCATAAGCAATATTTTCGCGGATGCTGCCTCCAAAGAGCATCACCTCTTGGGGTACAATGGCAATTTGTTGGCGCAAGGCTTGGGTGGGAATATCGCTGAGTGCAAGACCGTCTATATCTATACGCCCCGAGGAGATTTCGTAAAATTTCATCAACAGCTGCACGATGGTGGACTTGCCCGCGCCGCTGTGGCCAACAAGGGCAACTTTCTGTCCTTCTCTTATCTCTAAATCAATGCCTTGCAGTACTTCTATGTCGGTACGGGTAGGATAGGCAAAATGTACACTTTGGTAGCGGATATTGCGGATAGGTGCTATTTGTGCGTCTCTTTGCTCCGGCAAAAGACTGATTTCAGTATCTTCCTCTAATATTTCAAGAATGCGTTCTGAGGCTCCCACGGTTTTTTGAAGCTGTGCATACAAATCGCCCATACCGGCTACCGATGCCCCAATAAAGATGGTGTAAAGAATAAATTCTACCAATTCGCCTGTTTGCATATCGCCCCGCTCTATCATGGTAGCGCCATACCACAGCACCAACACAATGCCGCCAAAAAGGGCAAAAATAATGAAGGAAACGAAAGCACCCCTAAAAATGGCCGTCTTCAAAGATATACTTACTACGGTATCCAACTCTTTGCGGTAGCGCATAGACTCAAGCCATTCGTTGGTAAAGGCCTTTACGACTTGTACGGCTTGGAGGGTTTCTTCTACGATGGTATTGGCTCTGGCGAGGGTGTCTTGTACCGATTTGGAGAGCTTGCGAATAAAACGCCCGAAAATAATGGCACAGATAATCATGAGCGGGAAAGTGGCCAACATCACCAAAGAAAGCTCAAAGTAGCGCACTAAGATAATGGTTACACCGATAAGCAGCACCGAGATTTGCCTAAAAAGCTCTGCCAGACCGAAAGAAAGCATGGTTTCTAACTGCGCCACATCAGCATTGATACGACTGATGAGGTCGCCCACGCGGTTTTTCTCGAAGAAGGGAATCGGCAAGCTGATGACTTGGTTGTAGAGCTTGGTGCGGATGTCGGCCATGGTTTTTTCGGTAACGATGGCAAAAAGATAGACCCTGAAGAAGGAAGCCAAGGATTGCACCAGCAAAATGCCCAAAAACACCAAAGCAATGTCATTGACCGAATTGAAAATCCAGTTGTTTTCGCCTTTGGCTGCATCGGTAATCTCTCCGGCCAACTTTGGAAAGGTAAGTGTGGTAAGTGTAGAAACAATCAAAAAAAACATTCCTAAGCCGAAAGCTCCTCGATAAGGGAGCGCATAACGAAAAATGCGGAGGGTTTTGCGAATGCCAGAGGCGTTGAGTTTACGTTTTTTGTCGAGTTCTGTTTCTGGATTGTCTGAAAATCTGCCTTTACGTGCCATGAATAGGGTTCTTACAAAATAAATGATAGTCCCTGCAAAGCTCTGTGCCTTTGCGCGGGAGGGATAGTATATCTACAAGAGGTCTTTTGGGTACAAAGATTACTCTGCTGACACAACTTGTTGTTGGCGGGTTTTGATAATGTCGCAAGCCAAATAAATGGCTTCGCGCATAGAGCTGGCATCGGCCAAGTTTTTTCCGGCGATGCTGTAGGCCGTACCGTGGTCGGGCGAAGTTCTCACTATCGGCAAGCCGGCGGTGTAATTTACTCCTCGCTCGAAGGCCAAAGTTTTGAAGGGAATCAGGCCTTGGTCATGGTAGCAGGCTACTACGGCATCGTACTGACGGTATTTTTGTGTACCCCAAAAGCCATCAGCAGGAAAGCAGCCATAGATGAGCTGACCTTTCTGACGCATTTCTTTGATGATGGGTTCGATAATTTCCTTTTCTTCGATACCCAAGAGGCCTTCTTCGCCGGCATGTGGGTTGAGGCCTAATACTGCTATTTTGGGTTTGTTGATACCAAAATCTTTTTGCAGACTTTTTATCAGCAGGTTGATTTTGCTCTCAATACGCTCTTTTTGCAGCGCCTGAGGCACTTCTTTGAGTGGGATATGTCCCGTAAGCATGGCTACGCGCAAGTCATCGCATACCATCATCATTAAGCTTTCCTTGCAGTTGAAATTTTCGGTGAAATACTCCGTATGTCCGGGAAAGTTAAAGTTTTCGTTTTGGATATTGTTTTTGTTGATGGGAGCGGTTACGACGCCATCTAAGTGGCCTTTGAGCAGGTCTTTGGTAGCTTGCTCCAAAGAGGCAAAAGCGGCTTTACCAGCTTCGAGGCTTACTTGCCCTACTTGTATTTCGGTATCTTCGATACAGTGAATGAGGTTGGTTTTTTTATGGTTGATTTGTTCTGTATCTTTAATTTGGTTGATAAACCAATCTTCCAACTGCAAGAGTTTTCTGTATTTGGAAAGAATTTTGACGGAGCCGTATATCACAGGCGTGCACAGCCCCAAGATACGGTTATCGGCCAATGCTTTGAGG
This sequence comes from Thermonemataceae bacterium, assembly GCA_036788275.1. Classification (GTDB taxonomy): domain Bacteria; phylum Bacteroidota; class Bacteroidia; order Cytophagales; family Thermonemataceae; genus DAIQNQ01. The sequence continues at coordinate 5,757 of DAIQNQ010000027.1, read as the reverse complement.
ATTACCTCCGGGCCTACGCCGTTGTAGTCGCCAAAAGTAATTCCAATAACAGGCTTTTGTTCAGTATATTGTCTTTTAGGTTGCATGCGTATCAGAGAATATGGAGGCCTTGTGCCGATAAGAGATTTCGACTTGCAATTTAGTGAAAATCATGGAATTTGTTTTATCCTATACAAAAGAAAAGCCGTGCTTGAGGCACGGCTTTTCTTCTTATTAATGTAATGGGCGCTTATTGTCCCGCTTTTTCCATTTCTTTTTCAAAAGTGTTTTTGAACTTCTCGTAGTCGTAATCAATGCGCAGACGTTCTTCTTTAGAGACTTTTTGCATACGTTCATTGTAAGCTTCGAGGAGGTCTTCAGAAGAAAGCTCGATAGCAATATAAGTTTTATACTTACCATCGCTGGTTTTTACGAGCTTTTCGCAGATGGTTTTTACACCTTTCAGCTCTTGGTTTACTACCTCGCGGGTCAGGTTTTCGTAGCGCTCTTCTACTTCTTCGCGGTTGTTGAACTCACGCGAGTTGATGTAGTTATCAGTAACGGCCTTTACAGTTACTTGTACGCTTCTGGCCATCAGGTCATTGGCATTGCTAAGGGCTTTGCGTTTGGCGGTCATTTGGTCGAAGCTCTCGCCGGAGGCATTGGACCTAAATACTTTGTTGGTAGTGAAATAGTCTTTGCCTGAGCAAGGGATAATGATTTCTTCTTCTCCTTTAGGAAGCTTGGGCTTGGACTTACAGCCGAAGGTGAGCAAACCTGCTGCGAGTACGACTGCGAGGGAAGTGGTTATTTTCGTTCTCATAAACCGAAATTGATTTGTTTGGTGAAACTTATAACATGAATAATGCCAAAAATATATGATATAACAAGCAGCTATTCCAAAGATAAAAGATACTTATAGTACTGCCTCCAACAACTTTCTTACGACCTCGCGGTCGAGTTGTTCGAGGGTTTTTTTATAGGCCTCCATACCGGCGCGCTCATAGTTGAGCTGAAAGCCTCGCACGTCGTTGAGGTTGGTGCTGAAGATTTCATTTTGAGAAGCGGCTTCTATTACGCGGCAGTTCATATCCAAATGAGAGATAAAGATACTCTCAGAGGAAGTGCCTTTGCGTGTATCGGCGCGCACTTCGAGCCATAGCTCGGCCTTAGATTTATCTTCGGTAAAGTTAAATCCTCGCGAAGCCAAACTGGCACGCAGGCGGTTAGCGATTTGGCCATTGTTCATGTTTTCTCCCAAGTTTTTCTCTATGGAGCTGATATGTACCACGGGCTTTTCGATGGAGATGGTTACTTGATGGGCAGGTACTCGGAATTTGCCTACCAGAAAATCAAAAAATTTGTCTTCGGCATTTTCATTACTGAGTTTCTTCAAGTCCACTTCTATTTGCAAGCGTTGTATATTACCTTTTCCGTGGACTTTGGCGATAGTAACATTGGCCTGGCCTTGGGCATTGGTGGTGTAGTGCGGGGGCATTTCGCCGGCACCGCTCGTAAATCTCGCCAAAAGGGGCAGCCTGCGTATGGCATTACCACTGCGGTCTTTGGCTTGTACGCTTAGCTCTTGAGAGCGCCCACTGTTGCGACGCGTAAGACTTACCTGCGTGGTAGGCGATATGATTTCGATATTGTCGAGGATGCGTTGTATTTGGGTGTAGCTCTCGGCACCTATTTGGATGTTGCGCCCTTCAAATTCTGCTTCGGTGCTTTCTGCCCAATAATCTTTGATACCCATCATGGCCTTGAGGTAGAAGTCGAGGGCCGTTACGATGTCGCCGCTACGTTCGCTTTCTCTGGCGCGGGTATAGAAGTCTATGGCTACGCGTTTGGCGTTTTCTTCTTTTCTTCTTTTTTCGCTTTGATATTTGGCTTTCGACAAGCGATAATATACCCAATAATTGTTTTTGTCTTCGTGGGTACTCACCAGCTCAAATCCTTCTATGTCGCCTGTGGTGGTGGTTTTGATGGTGGACTCGTACTCGTCTTTGAAGCGATTGTTCTTGTCCATTTGGAAGAGTACCGAGTTACTGGAGATGGTTACTTTTATCTCCGACATCAAGTCTTGCAAGGCACTTTTTTTGGCAGCTTGCTGGTGGTCGCCGATGCCCACTGTGGCCGAGCCGATACCAATGTAGTAGCCGTTGTCCAAGGGTTTTGACTTTACCCAAGCGGGGCGATCGTCTATTACTTCTCGTTCAGTATTTTTCTTTTTTTTCTGTGTTTGAGCTGTCTGCGGTGCACAAGCAAAGCAGAGCATGAGCCCCAAGACAGAAAGATATTTTATCAATTTTGAAGAGTACATTATTATATCAGTTTTTGGTTTAGTTAATCCATATCAATCTAAAAATCGCCGCAGGTCATTGGCTACTTGTTGAGCTACCGACACATAGGCACTTTTGGCGACTTCTTCGTTGGTTTTGAGTTCTTTTCTGCTTGTAAAGCTGCTGGTAAGCGAGTTGCGGGCATTGGCATTGGTAACTACGCTGTTGCCATTGCCGGGGTAAAGGTTGCGATAGTCGCCGCGATAATTGGCATAGCGCACCTCATCGCTTTCAGTTTTATTGACGATGTTGGAGGCCAATACCCTGCCTGTTTCGGAAGAAATAAGTTGGTATTGAAAAGAGATGTTGAGCTGCTTGCTATTGCTGAATTCGGTAAAGCGTACTGGGCGGTAGCGAACTTCATCTACATTTTTTTTGAGGGTACTGTCATATTTTTGTGCTGTAAAAGACTCGTAGGCGGTGCGCTCTTCGCCGCGCAGTTGTCCGTTGCTGTGTCTGAATTCTACTACTTTGCCAATAATTACGGCTTTTACACCCAGCAGCTCACCCATTTTGGCAGCCGATTGCTCGTCTATCAGCCCCGATAAGGCCAGCTTTTGTTCATTAAGGATGGCCTCCATGTTGTCTCTGTCCACCACTTCCAAAAAGGGGTGGTTCATATTAGTGAGTTGGCTGATAAGGCTGGCTCTGAATTTTTCTTCTACGCCTCTGGTGGCGCTCAAGTTGGAGAAGGGCAGAAAACTGACGGTGAGCGTGGCTTCTTTTTTGGCCATGGCACGCAGCTCGGCTACGTCTTTATAGGTACGGTCGTTGCGAAATATCTTGTCGAAGAGCTTGTACGCTTCTTTAAAATCTTTGACATCCATGGCTTTGAGGCCACTTCGGTAGAGAGGCTCGTTGGTAGAAGAGCTACGAAGTGTACTCACGTCTTTATAATCAGGTTCTAAGCGGAGAATTTCAGCAAAGAGGGCATCGGCTTTTTGGAAGCGTTCTTCGGTCAGGTCATCTACACCTTGCTGGTAGAGCTGTGCAATGTACTTGCCTTTGGATTCCTCAAACTGCTGCTCATATTGGTCGGGTATAGAAAGTTGCACTCCTCTTTTGGCTACATTGCTGGTAAAGTCTTGTGCGCTGAGGTATGCATATACGGCGGCTTTGTGGTTGTCGGAGGCATTGCCTTTGAATACCTCGCCAAGGCGGCGGTCGAGTATTATTTGACTTGTTCTTTTGAGGGCAATTTTGGCATCTATGTTATTTTTGTTACGGTCGAGGGCTTCCAAATATTTGGTATTAGCTTCTTCGAGCATATCGGCTTGCTCCAATACAAGACCTCTTTTATAGGCTTTTTTGGAGCCGGAACAAGCGCCCAACAAAAGGACGCAACACAGAAAGAAAGAGGAGTAACGTATGTTCATATTTCTAAGTAAACATTTAATCGTATAAGTGCGTATGCAATTTTAGAAGTAAATTTTGTGCCAAGGCAATTCAATTTTAAGAAAAAAAGTTGAATTATGCAATATTTTTCTGATTCAACGACTCGCCAAAGCGATTCGGGGCTTTTGCTGCATATCTTGCAATATTTTTATTTCTTTAAAGCCTTTTTGGGTCAGCAATGCCTCCACTTCTTGCCCAAACCGTTCATTGATTTCAAAATATAATTTGCCTCCTGCCTTGAGGTGTGCTTTGGCCAAATCGGCAATTTTTTCATAAAACAAAAGAGGTTGTACATCTTCCACGAAAAGTGCCCCCGCAGGCTCGTATTGGAGTACATTGTTTTTCATCTCTGCTTTTTCAGACTCTGTGATGTAGGGCGGATTGCTCACGATAAGATCGAAGTCGTCGTCCCACAAGCGTTCCAAAGACAGTACATCTTGTTGGATGAATGGCAGTACTACGCCGTGGTCTTGGGCATTTTGTGCGGCTACGGCGAGGGCTGCCGCCGAGATGTCCATCGCAAATACCAAGTCTTGCGGCCTCTGCAAAGCTAAACTGATGGCAATGCAGCCGGAGCCTGTACCGATGTCTAAGACTTTGAGGCTTTCCGAGCTTTGGATATTTTGCAAGATATGTGCTACCAGTTCCTCGGTTTCTGGACGTGGAATGAGAACATCCGCATTTACACCAAAACGCCTGCCCATAAAGTACGCTTCGCCGAGGATGTATTGTATGGGTTCTTGGGTTTGGAGGCGGGCAATGGCTTGCTCAAAGGCGCTGCGTGTGTCGTCATAAAGCATCTCTTTGTCGCGGTGAATAGCGGTTTTTTCCAAGCCAAAAAAGTGCTTCATCAGCCAATAGAGGCTTTGTCGGGCTTCTTCCTTGTCGAGCTTGGCTTCTTGCAGCTTGGCCAAGGCTTGTTCAAAAAGATATTTGGAAGAGATGTACATTTTACGGTGATTTTTCGTTAAATAAATGCTTGGTAAAGTATTTTCGCTGCTTTTGGCACAGCAATATACATGATTTATTTCTGACAAATGGAAAACAGCAATTATCTCGACCACATACAGGAAGCTTTCCAAAACCCACTCCAAGTGCGTACGCTCACTTACACACTGACACCGGAAGGCGCTCTCAGCGCTAAGAAACTCGAAGCCTTGTCGAACCTTGAGGAGCTTCATCTCTACAATGCCAACGATCTTTTGTTTGAAAAGCTCGATTTGAGGGCTTTTTCCAAACTGCGTCGCTTGTATCTGCGTTCGGGAACAATCAAAGAAATGCCTGCCCAGATATGCGCTTGTAATCGCTTGGAGGAACTGTATATTTGGCAACAGCACATCAAAAGCTTGCCCAAGGAGATTGAAGAACTGAAATCGCTCAAAAAACTACACCTCAAGGGGCTGCGCTACCTCAGATACTTGCCCGAAACCCTCTGGCACTTGCCTGCCTTGGAACTGCTACAAATAGAAAAATGTCCGCTCAAAGAGCTGCCGGAAATTGCGGCAACGGCGCCACAATTACAAAAGTTGGTACTAAAAAATACCAAAATCAAGCATTTGCCCGTCGGGATGGGCAAGCTTTCTGCTTTGCAGACTTTCACTCTGCGAAAAAGCCCCATCGAAAAGCTTTCCGAAGAGCTGCTTGCTTTGCCCTTGCAGAAAATCACTTTGAGCGATCTTCCTTTTTTGGATGTTTTGGGTCAGAAAGGCCAACAAATAGCGTCTTTATGGAAGCTTTTTACCAAAAAACAGTACAGTTTTACAGAAAGAAAAGCTTTTTTCTATCTTTTTTTGGGCGATGCAGAAGCTTTTTCTACACTGGCAGAAGCTTACTCTTTGGCCTTAAAAGCGCTCTATGTACCACAAGATTTGGTGCGTGCAGGCGCACAAGCCTTTTTGTACCAACATAGTCAGAGTCCTTTTCAAGATACAAAAGATGTAAAGCTATATTTGAGTGGCACTTTCAAGGGTTTGGGAGAGGAAAATATAAAAAGCTTTTTGAAAGAGAAAGGATTTGCGGTGAGCCATCGCCTCGAAGAAGA
>DAIQNQ010000026.1:22601-23994 GCA_036788275.1 Thermonemataceae bacterium | reverse complement strand
GAGCTGCGTGCCATCTCAGAGGTATATGCCATTAATGGAGGCGAAGCGAAATTTGTAAAAGATTTCGTGGCTGCTTGGAACAAGGTGATGAACCTCGACCGCTTCGACTTGGTGTAAATATCAGTCCGATTTCTATCATACAAGAGGCTCTTCTGTGGGAGAGCCTCTTTTTTTGCGTATAAAGTCAAGTTCAGTCTTTGCTATTTCTCCATAAATTTCTTACCTTCATTATACTCAAAAACTCACATTTATCCTAAAATACTATGCGAATACTGGTTTTATCAATCTTTTTGGTGCTTTGGGCTGCCCCAACTTTTGCCCAAGACAACCGCTGGGAACAATGGCACTATTACATCAACACCAAAGGCGAGCAAGCCCTGAAAGTAAGTGCCAAGTCTATCAATCCTTTTAGCGATGGCTTGGCACTGATAGAAAAAAATGTGGCAGAAGGCGGCAAGGCTTTCTGGAATTACGGTTATATCAACAAAGAAGGCAAGCTGGTGATTGCTGCACAATATGAAAGAGCAAGCAATTTTAAAGATGGAGTCGCTTTTGTAAAAAAGCGCAATGAAGCATTCTTTGTGCTTATCAATACCAAAGGGGAACGCCTTGGCAACAAAACTTTTGAAAAAGAGGGCTACATCTCTGAAGGAATGATTGTCTTTCGTGAAAATGGCAAAATAGGCTTTCTCAATACAGAAGGGCAAGTAGCCATTGCCCCCAAATACGTAGAAGAAGGAGGATTTTTGGAAGGCTACTGCTCTGTGGCCATCGAAAAGGGCAACAAATGGCTCTATGGCTTTATAGACAAAACAGGCAAGGAAGTAGTGCCTTGCATCTATGACCAAAACGGCACAAGTTCTTTCTACGACGGCTTGGCCAGAACACGCCTGCCCAATCGTATGATAGGCTTTATCAACGCCAAAAACGAAGTGGTGATTCCCGGCAAATATGCCACTGCCGGAAGCCATCGAGAGGGTTTTTATCCAGTAGCTTTTGGCGCAAACCATACCCAATGGGGTTTGGTAAATGCCAAGAATGAGGTGGTCATAAAAGGCCAATATGACGACCTAAAGCCCGTGTACGGAGGCCTGACACGTGTAGAAAGAAAAGGTAAAATGGGTTATTTGCGCACTGATGGCAGCGTATTTATTCCTATTGAATATGATGAAATACTCTCTGATTTTCACTCAGAAGGCCTTGTAACCGCACGTAAAAATAATCAAGACTTTATCATTTTGGCTTCAGGCAAAATCATCGAGGGCTTCAAAGCGGGAGCTTCCGTACCCGCCGCCAAAGTATTTCCTTTTTATAATGCCGATAGAAAGTGGGGATTGATGGACTTCGAGGGGAATGTGCTGGTAGCACCTTCTTTTTGCTTTATTGGGCGCTT
>DAIQNQ010000026.1:8133-22501 GCA_036788275.1 Thermonemataceae bacterium | reverse complement strand
AGCTCTATTTCAAACACTGATTTGAGTTGGAGTTCGTCAAGCAATTTCTTAGCCTCTGCTACCGAGCAGCTCAGGCAGAGGGCGGCTTCGGCAATGGTAATTTTGTTTTGATGCGCCTTGGCATATTGCAGAAGTGCTACTTGGTTTTTGTTGTCGGCACTTAGCTCTAATTTTTTATTAGTTTTTCGGAAAAGGTAAATTCCCGATACCAAAGGCACTACGCCAAACATAATCCCCACGACTATATCACTTGACAGGCTGTTCTTTTGTACGGCCTCCTCTCTGTTCAGGATAGTTCCTGCAATCATCATCATACCGAAGATAATCATCAATACGGCTAATACTTTCTTAAAAGTGGACATAGTTTACTTAATTTTATTTGAAATTTTGAAAGAAAAATTGACTAAAAAAAATATTTCAGCAGGATTTTATTGCACAAGGGCAAGGGCGTTAAAATTTGTTAAAAAAAATCGCTGCAAGCAAAAAGCTTCTAATTTTGTATTTGTGCCAATCACCGGACTGTATGTATGTCTAAGAAAAAAATTATTACCATTATTTGTTTGATGGCGCTTGCCATGATAGGCTTGCTGGTACTGCAAGGCTATTGGATGTGGCAGAGTCTTCGCAGCAAAGAGGTACAATTTCACCAGCAGGTGTTTCAGGTGCTTCAACGCTGTATCAGCAGCCTCGAAGAGGAATACATCGCCCAAAATACCTATCGCTTTTTATATCCTTCTGAGCAGAGCCAATTTAATAAATTAGAGATAGCAAGCTATCATTTTCTGCAAAGTGTTGACAGCCTGCCTGACGAAAAACAAGTACTTTCAAAACAAAAAAATTACCGTCGGCAAGATGAAAAAATACAACAGATGCTGGCTGACAGCTCCTTGAGCTTTCAGATTTTCACCCAAAGATACCCCCAAGACAGTGGCTATATCCTCATCGGAGCGCCCTCGCCACGGCAGCTCAAAGTTATCATTGAGCCGGAAGCAGGCTTGCCCAGCGACTACCACAAACGTCCTCAGGTACTTTCTTTCAAAAAACCACTCCAAGAGGCCGTAAAGGTGCTGCGCCAACAACAACTCTTAGACTCACTCCAAGAGCGCAGAATACACCTGAAAGGTCATATCGGCCAAATCAAAACACAACCTTTAGAGTGGTTGGAAATGCTCGACAAGCTCAGCATCTCTTCGCGCCCTGTGCCGGAGCGCATCAATCCTATGCTTTTGGAAGCCCTGCTACGCGAAGAGATGCAAAGAGCAGGTATTCATACGCCTTTTTATTATGGTTTGGTACACCAAGGACGCAAGAGCTTGCTGCTGGGCAATGGCCTTGAGCCACAGCAAGCACAGGCACTATTGGAAAGCGAATACCAAAGTTTGCTTTTCCCCAAAGATTTTGTCAAGGGGCAATATTACCTGAGTATATTTTTTCCGGAACAAGCGCGCTACCTCTGGGAGCAGTCAGGCTGGGTATTGGCCAGCTCAGGCGTGTTAGTGCTGACGATTTTTGCCTGCTTTTATCTCGCCATTCACACCATCTTGAGCCAAAAAAAGCTTTCAGACATCAAGAATGACTTTATCAATAATATCACCCACGAATTCAAAACACCCATCGCCACCATTTCGCTGGCTTGCCAAGCACTTTCCGACACCGACATAGAACTTCAGGAGTCTTCGCGACAGCGCTATGTGGGCATTGTACAAGAAGAAAACAAACGCTTGGAGGCACAGGTAGAAAAAATATTGCAAATCGCCCTCCTCGACAAAAGCACCTTTCAGTTAGAAAACAAAGATATTGCACTGCACAGCTTGCTTGCCGAAGTGGTAGAACACTTTCGCTTGCCTATCGAAAATCGGCAGGGAAGCATCGAATGCCACTTTGAGGCCGAGCAAGACTTGCTCCGAGGCGATGCTTACCATCTGGGTAATGTGTTTTATAATCTTTTGGACAATGCTTATAAATATTCTCCCGACAAACCCACGATTCATCTCCACACCTCGTTGAGCGATGGCTTGCTGAAAATCCAAATCCGCGACCAAGGCATCGGCATTGCCAAAGAGCACCTCAAGCACATTTTTGAACGCTTTTACAGGGTTTCTACGGGCAATATCCACAATGTAAAGGGCTTTGGGCTGGGCTTGAGCTACGTAAAGCAAGTGGTAGAAGCACACAAAGGGTTTATCAAAGTAGAAAGTGAGCCACAGCAAGGCAGTCGCTTTGAGATTTGGCTTCCCCAAAGCAAGCAGGCTTGATATTTTTTCTTTATTATTCTTCTTTCCAGCGTACTTGCTGGAGCTCTTGCTTGATAAGCAAACGAGTATAATGGCGATTGCGACGTGATTTCTTGGCTTTGGCTCTTTGCTGCAAGCGCTTATCTACTACAATGTGTTCTAAATCATTGAGATCTTCAATATCCTGAATCTGTTTGGGAGAGGTACGCTTGGGCATATTTTTCGGCGATTTTTCCTCTTGAACTTTCTGTAAGCAGAAATGTTAGTCCTCCACACCAATATTTTGCTGTTGCCAATACTGCTGCTGCACTTTGTAGAGCGAGTCTTGTTGGCGACGATAGCGCTCCATTTCTATTCTTTCTTTCAGGGCATAGTAGGCATAATAAGCCTCCCCATCGTCGGGCGCAGCCGATAGTGCCTCACGGAGCGCCTGCAAAGCCTCCGGAAAGCGCCGCTGCTGTTGCAAAGCCACTCCCAAGTAATAGTAGATTTTGGGTTGTTTTTTCTGATAGCGCAAGCTACTTTCCAAATACCTGATGGCAGCTTTGTAATCGCCCGCTAAAAAGGCACTCTTCCCCAGCTCATAGCTGGCTTCATAGAAGCGTACATTGCGCTGGTAGGCCTGCTCAAAAGCCACACGGGCGCTGTCACTACGCTTCAAGCTGCGCCAGGCAATACCCCTTTGCAAATACAGGCTGTCTTCACCGGAGCGATATACAAGCCCTTTCTCTACCATTTGGAGGGCTTCTTGGGGGCGTTTCATCTGGTTGAGCAAGGCGGCAAAGTGCTTGTAAGTGTCAGGAAAGTCGGGGCGCAAAGAAAGCGCTGTTTGGAAATACCGGTAAGCACGCAGGCTGTCGCTTTGGGCAGCCCAAAGCCTGCCGCGTGTATAAGCGATGAGCACCTCGCGCTCGGATACTCCTTCAGCCAAACGAAGGTACTTTTCGGACAAGCTGTACTGGCGACGCTTTAAATACAGCTCTGCTAAAAGCAAGGCATTTTGCAAAGAGGCTATCTCGGCGTATGCTTTTTGGGCATAAGGCAAGGCAAGGGAAGGCTTTTCTTCACTAAGGTGGATTTTGGCTATCAAATAGGCATATTCCATCTTGCTACTGTCTTGCTGCCAAGCTTTTTGGATATAAGAGAGCGCCTTGCTGTATTGTTTTTTATGTAAAAAGATGCGAGCGATTTGATAGTGGCTTTCTGCATCTTCTTCATCATCTTCGATGGCTTCGAGCAAAGCTTGCAGATTGGTGGATTCATAAAAATCTCCAAACTGTGGTATCTCAGGAATCTGCCCTCGAGAGCCTCTTTCGGTAATCCCACAAGAAGCAAGCCCCAAGAGCAAGAAGAATACAGTACTTAAAGAGAAGAGATAAGGCATGGCTGAGGGCTTTTGTGGTGGCAAAATACAGCAATTAAGCCTTTGATAAAAATCTTTCTACAAAAAATATTTGCACAAAAAAGCAAGCCTTTGGGGGGCTTGCTGCTATATGTGAATAAATCATTTGCTTGAGAAAAAGCCTTATACCGAAGCCGGTTGGCTGGTAGCAGGCAGCTGCAGCGGTGCGCGACGCACTGCAGCGTGCTTTTGGTCATCAAGCCAGCGGTTGCCTTGTGTTTCTGCGGCTTTGGCAGGACCTTGGGCGTACTGGTCTTTCTGAGGGTTCAACACCGGATTTTGGTGTGGAAGCGCCATTGTTACGTGGATTGTGTTCATGGCTTTGTGCATTTTTGGTGAAGAATATAAAATATAGGTCAATAAAAAATACCCGAGCTTGGGGCTGCGGGTATTCGGTGTTCTTTTGTAGATTCTGAGGCTATGGGAAAGTGTGGTAATACACTAAAGAATCAGAAGAAAAAACAGGAATACCCAAACGGTTAGGGCGATGGCAGCGCAGGCTTGTGCAAGCACCGCAAGAGGCCGGAATACAATTTGTACTGAAGCGTGTCATCGTTTGGGAGTTAAAATTTTTACAGATACTTTTGATTTACCCATTTTCAATCATTGTGCCAAAGCTTGGTACAGAGAAGATGTATTTTTCAATAAAAAATACAAAATATTGATTGATTGTCACTTATTAAAAATCCAAAGAAAAATTTTGGCCGTCTGATTCCCACCAAAAGGCAGAAAAGTATTTCCGCACTAATTTTGTACTCAGATGAAATATTCCTATCTTCATTAAATTCAACAAAATTTTCTTTAAAATGCAAACATTTATTCTCTCTACAATGCTCTGCTGGGCTTCCTTTGGCTTGTTGGCACAAGATTTTGAAAAAGCGCCCTGCGAAAGTGCGGTGGTTTCGGGAGGTGGGGCTGTCTCTACCATTATATTTAAAAACAACAGCAAAGAAACTTTACAATACTCTTGGATTAACTTTGAAGGAAAAGCACAATATTTTGGCAAAATTGCTCCCCTCAGTACACTGGAGCAGCCTACCTACGTCGGGCAGTATTTTATGGTGGCCGACCAAAACCAAAACTGCTGGGGCAAGTTTGCACCCCTCAAAGCAGGCAAGGTGCTCATTCCTCTCGATAAGCCCAAGGGCAGCGCGCCTTACCTCCCCTACAATACGGCTGTGCAAGGCTCCGAGCAACTCCGTCCTCATGCGGCTGCCCCCCAAGTGATAGGCTATTACCAAAACCAGCAACTCTTTTTTGCTTGGAATGACGGGGAAAGCGAAAAGGTACAAATCTCTGCCTACAACCGGAAAGGCAATCAATTTGAAAAACAATGGATACAAGAAGTCCCCAATGGCCTGAGGCTGCTCGCCGGATTTGGCAGCGATGGCACGAACCTTTACTGCCTTACAGCGGTACAAGAAAATATTAGGAATGATAAAACAACCCTCGGCTATCGCCCCAATACGCTCCACCTCACCAAAACCAAGCTCGATGGGCAAGAGGTGTGGACCAAAGACCTCAACAGCCAAAGCTACTTTAAAAGTCCAGTATTTTCCCCCTTACATTTCGGTACTGCCGATTTGGCCATAGGCCAAGGCCGCCTGCTGCTGATGTATGCAGGCCATACCTTGCCTGATGCCAATGGCCTTCGCCATCAAGGAGCCAATTATACGCTCATCAATACCCAAGACGGCCAGAGTAACGGCAAAGACCAAAACGGTACTACCAGCTGGCGGCACTCCTTCGACCAACGGGTGGTGTTTGACGGACAGGACTTTGTGCTACTCGACTTGGCCGATGCCGGATGGTATATGCCTGCTGCGGGCATCACCGTAAACAAGGTAACGATGAACAACCCACAACAAGCACAAATTCCCTCCAACCCCGAAGGTATCTATGTATATGCGCGCCAAGGTGAAACCGCCGGAAGTCAGAATTTCAGCTTTATTTCGATGGGTGATGTGGCGGCGGGTAATGAGGGCTACACAGTACTTTTTAGTAGCGAAAAGAGCAACCCAAACAGAAAGCGTGAAGGTTGGAGCGAGCCCATCTTGGAGCCGCGCAATGTGGGCATCGTACACGTAGTCAAAAATTTCGACGAGGTGAAAGACAGCTACCGAACCGCTTGGGGCAAAGAAACCCTCAAGGAAGGCAATACCTATGTGAATTACGAAAAAAGTATTATCAGCCTTATCAATATCACCTCCAATATAGTAGATACTCGCAAGAAAAACCCCAAAGCAGAGGCTGGAGGCGCTACTTTCTCGCGTCCCGACAAGCCCCAGCTTCAAACTAAAACTGCTTCGGTGGCTTGGCTTACCAACTTCGCAGGGCAGCAAAGTTTTACGAGTGCCGAGCGCCCCAAGCTTATCAAGCTCAATGCACAGCAGTATCTGGCTGTATGGGAAGAATGGCTGGTGCAAGTTCCCTCCAAAGGAAAAGCCAATGCCACTTATCAAAGCACACAGGCGATGCTGGTAGATGAATACGGCAATGTGCTGCGCGAAAAAAAGGCTGTGGCAGCCCGCCTTAATCCCAATGGCGCAGACAAGCTCTTTTTGGTAGAGGGCAAAGCCGCTTGGATTATCGGTGAAAACAATCAATGGAAGCTTTGTACCTTAGATGCCAACCTACAATTGGAGCTTTTCAATTTGGACTTTTAAGCATCCTGTCTTCCAAAAGAAAGGCGCATATTTTTGTCAGGTTTCCCCTCTCAAAAATATGCGCCTTGTGTTTTTAGGGTGTTTTAGAATACTTTTCGTCCTTGTATTACTCTGAGTATGACAGCAATCACGGCGATTACCAAGAGAATATGGATGATGCCTCCTGCACTATAGCCCAAAAATCCGATGAGCCATGCGATAATCAATATGACGGCGATTGCGTAAAGTAGATTTCCCATTGTTTTGATTTTTAAAAGTGAGTTTTTATGAAATAAAATTTAAAATACAAGGCGTCTTGCTTGGGAGAGCTTTCTTCGTGATTTTCCAAAATTCTTTCACTAAAAGTACCTACCCAACAGTTACTTATCTCTTTCCAAGTCAAAATTTTTCAGACTCTCTCCCAGCTCGTTGATGTCTCGGTTAAATTCCCTTTTGAAATTCTCCCACTTATCCTTGTTTTCGGCTTGGTAAGTGTCTATCTTTTTTCTAAGCTCACTGTTTCTTTCTTCCAGAATGCCTATTTTTTTCCGATACGCGTCATTAAGCTCTCTGTTTTCATCTTCTATGCTTATTTTGAGCTTTAGTTTTTCTATTTCTTGGTTGTTATTTTCAATTCTTTGTACCATATCTTGTTTATAGTACTCTATATCTGCAAGGTACTCTTCTTGTGCCTTTGCCAAATTTTCTTCGGCTGTTTCCAATTCATTTTTTGCATTTTCTACCTTTCCCTCGGGCGAGTCGCAACTGCCAAAGAAAATAGTGCCTGCAATTAAAGAAGTGATTATTAGACTACAGTTTTTCATTTGAAATATAGATTTATAAATAAAAACAGTGGAAAAATTATTGAAGGTTCTAACCTTTGCGATACTACAAATCGCTGATGATTTTGTGTATTTCTTCTTTGGTTTTGCCAAGTTTTGCTTGGAGCTTGCCCAGCATCTCATCTTGCTTTCCTTCTACCAAAAGAAGGTCATCGTCAGTGAGCGTAGCAAACTTTTGCTTCAATTTGCCTTTCAATTCTTGCCAGTTGCCCTTCAATTCTGTGAGATTTGCCATAATAAGTATTTGTTTGTGTGAACTTAACAATACAAATATCGGGATACTTTACGTATCAAATCTTACATTATTTTTATTAAGTTTTACAACTATCCTATGTACATTTACAAAGGCTTATTTTCTTGCCTCAAACAAACTTTTGGCCTCTGTTTGTCAAAGTACCAACAGTACAAAAGCAGTATTATCGAGCTATTTTACTCAAAAAGCTTTTTTAACGCAAAAATCAACCACTATACACTTGGCTTTTTCCAAAGGTGTGAATAATGTAAATATCTTATCTTTTTATGTAATACATTACATCTTATTATGTCTCAACTTTGTTTTATTGTAAAAATCTATTCGCAACATAAACAAACCTTGTAAATGCACATTTCAATGTCTCTAATGGTGTAATATACCTAATTGACAAGGTATTATTTCCTAAGAATTAGTAGAGTTTTGTAAAAAAGCTTGCCAATTTATGGCAAGTTTTTTTGTGTCCAAACGTCAAAATCACCGCCGGAAAAAGTCCGCCTCTATTCGTTTTTAGAAGCATTTAGAAGAACGCTCTTTTTATGAAACCCAATCAAAGCCTTTGCTATGGAAGATAAAGCATTATATTTGTAGGGCTACCGAGAAAACATCCCCAAAACTTGCTTTTCAAAAATATTTTTTAGATTTTGGTTTTGTTATTTCATAGATGCTCCGCCCTTAAAATCATGCACTACTACTACTCTATTCTTGACTATGGCACGTCCTCAATGGCTGGCATACAGTTTTGTGCGCATCACCTTTGCCCTCGTAGTGGGCATCGTGTTGGCTTATGAGCAAGCGCAATATTATGCTTGGGCTTTTCCACTCACAATTGGCTTACTATTTTCCTACTTTTTTCTTTGGCGCTTTACGCCCAAAGAAAAACGCTATGCTCACCAAAGTGCAATAGGGATGCTCGGCTTGCTAACAGTATTCTCCTTCGGATTCAGCCTGAGCCAAAGCAAGCAAGAAGTGTATCACCCTGCTCATCTCAGCCATTTTAGCGACAGCCTGCTTTTTTATGAGGCAACACTCATCAGTCCCTTACAAGAAAAAAACAAAAGCTGGAAGGCAGAGCTGCGCCTTCGCCAAGGCTATGGAGCCACACAAGGCTGGCAGCCACTGAAAGGAAAAGTGCTGGCCTATATCCAAAAAGATGCCCCAGAGCTCGCCCAACTGCACACGGGCGCAAGCTTACTCATCAAAGGCAGGCCGCAAAAGGTGGAAAGCCCTAAGAATCCAAGAGAGTTTGATTTTCAAAGTTATTTATCAAAACAAAACATCTACCATCAGCACTACTTACAAGCGGGGGCTTTTGTGTTGATTTCGGAGCAAAAAGCCTCTTGGTCTTTGCGCTTTTTGGGGCAGGTACATGCCATCAGGCGCTGGGCTTACGAGGCTTTGGCCAAGGCAGTAGCCTCCCCCCAAGAAGCGGGCTTGCTGCAAGCTTTGGTATTGGGCGTAAAGGAATCCTTAGACCCCGAAATCAAGGAAGCTTACACCAATACCGGCGCTACGCACGTATTGGCAGTATCGGGCTTGCATGTGGGTATTATCTATGGAATTTTTCTACTCTTATTACGCTCTTGGCAGCGAAGCCGTGCCGGAAGGCTGCGCTTTTGTGTGGTGGTATTGGTAGGGCTTTGGAGCTATGCTTTTCTCACAGGGCTTTCACCTTCGGTGATGCGGGCGGTTACGATGTTCAGCATTTTCACACTGGCCAAAACGAGCCATCGCAATACCAATATCTACAACACCTTGGCCTTTTCGGCTTTTGTGCTGCTCTGCTACGACCCGGCCATGCTCTTTCAGGTGGGCTTTCAGCTTTCGTATATGGCGGTGTTGGGCATTGTGTATTTGCAACCGCGTATCTATGCGCTTTGGGAGGCAAAATACCGTTTATTGGATTATATTTGGCAGATTACGGCGGTATCCATTGCGGCACAAGTGGCCACTTTTCCCATCACCTTGTATTATTTCCATCAGTATCCGGTATATGGCTTGTTGAGCAATTTATTGGTGATTCCGGCGGCTTCTTTTATGCTGTATGGAGGCATTCTGAGTATTTTGCTTTCTTTTGTGCCTGCTTTGGCGGCGGTAGTGGGCTTTTTATTGCGCTATTTGGTGTGGTTCGTGAACCAGTATATTTTTATCATAGAACAATTCCAAGGAGCAGTGGTGCGGGGTATCGAGTTTTCTGCTTGGGCTTTGTGGCTGAGCTATGCGGCCATTGTCTTTTTCATTTTGCTGATAGAACAAAGAAAATGGTCTTATTTTGTGGGCTTGTGTGCCTTGGTCTTTGCTTTGTCAGGGCATCGCTTGGCGGTACAGCATCGGCAATTACAACAAAACAGGGTGGACTTTTATGCGATTCGCGGGCATTCGGTGGCGAGCTTTGTACAAGGAAGGTCGCTACATTGGCAGGCCGACAGCAGCTTTTTGGCCGATGGCAAGCTGCGCGGCTTTCATCTGCAAAACCACCTCGACTGGCTGGGCATCAGGCAGGAGACCAATGGCAGTGCTTTGGCTCGGTACCAAGGCGATTTTTTTAGTTTGATTGTTTGGCAAGGCCAAAGCTTTTTATTCATAGAAGCGCCTTGCCCTAAAGACAGGCTTTCTGCTTTGTTGGAGCAAGTACGACCCGCTTATTTGATTTTGCAAAAAGAAAGTATTCGTAGCTTGGAGGGCATCAATGCCTTAGAGGAGGTGCGTATCATTATTGATACTTCTTACAGGAATTTCTTGGCGCAAAAGCTCCGGCAACAAGCTCAGAGCAAAGGGCTGTACTGCCACATAATAGCCACAGAAGGTGCTTTCAGCGTATATTTTCTTTAGTTTTTCTTCAAAAGACCATTTTGCCAAGCGGTATTTGTTGCCAAGGCACTTTTTTCCATCAGATAAAATATAACACTTGTACATACTACGCCTATCCACGCCCCTGCATAGGTATCTACAAAAAAATGCTGCTGCAAGTAGATACGGGAAAAGCTTGCGAGCAGGGCTATTAGTAGGCAAGCCACTACTACACAAGGCTTGGGCTTTAGCAATGCCAATAAAGTAAAACAAGTAAATGCTGCAGAAGTATGGCCGGAAGGAAAGCTGTTGTAGCTGTGTACCTCTACACCTTCTACAAAATTGAGCAAGATACTATCACTGGCAAAATAGAGCTTGGGCCGCAATACTTCATCAAAAACACTTCTTTTCAGAATTTGTGTAATGATACTGGTACTGATAAAGCTCAAGGTGGCCAGCAGCGCCCAATAATAGCGGTAACAAAGCAACACGAGCACCACCAATACCAGAAACAAGCCATCGCCAATATGTGTGATGTAGGGGAAGAGCGCATCGCCCAAAGGACTGTGCCACTCATTGAAAAGTAAGTGGCTGCTTCGCTTGTCGTATTGCGATAGAAATAAAGCTCCGACTACAAAATAAAGCCCCAACAGACTATAAAAAAAACGGTGTTTTTGTATGTACTGCATTTCTTGGAATAATGATTTTATACCTGCTCTCCTACCACTACCTGCGCCATTGTATGTAGGTCTAAGTATTTTTCTACCATGCCTTGCACATCTTCAGCACTTACTTTCTCAATATTTTTAAGATAGTTTTGGTAAAAATCTGGACTGAGCTGATAAAAATAGGCAGACTTGTAGAGGTCGAGCACCGAGAAAGCCGTGGTAAGCTGCCCGGCAAAGACTCCGGCCATGTAGTTTTTTACTTTCTCCAGCTCTTCGGGGCTTACCGGTTCTTTGGCCAAGCTTTGCACCTCGTTGTAAATTTCTTCGATAGCACGCTCGGTATTTTCCAAGTTTACATCTGTCCCAATCGCAAAGAAACCCGTTTGACCCAAGAAGCTCACCTGCGAATAAATGCCGTAGGTCAGCCCTTTTTCTTCACGGATATTCTGCATCAATCTGGAGCCAAAATAGCCTCCGAGAATTTCATTGCTCACCAGCATCTTGAAATAGTCGGGATGTGTTTTGGAGAAAAGCTGCTTTCCGATGCGAATAGAGGCTTGTAAGCTTCCATTTTTATGGATATGCTCTTTTTTGAAAGAGGCTTTTACTTCTTTATCGCGGTAATTAGGCTGCACACGGCGCACCGTTTCTGTGCCAAATACAGTCTCTAATTGGGCAATTACCTGAGCGTCGGCCTTGCCTGCCACAAGGATTTCGCAGTTGCCCAAATGAATGTACTGCTTGTAAAACGTGCTCAGGTCGTTGCGCGTGATAGCCTCTATATCTGATTGATGAATGCTTTGCCCGTAGGGATGTGCTCCAAAAATCAGCTCTCTAAAGCGTCGGGCAGCCAAATAGGCATTTTTTTCGGAGTTTACTTTGATTTGCTCTGCGGTGCGCTTTTTCAAAAGCTCCAGCTCGGCCTCCGGAAAACTTGCCTGCATAATCATTTCTTTTACCAAGGGCAATACTTTGTCAAGATAGCGGCTAAGGCTATAAAGCACCACACTCGTTTGGTCGAAGCCACTTTGCAGCTCCAAGAAAGCTCCGTATTGGTCTATTGCTTCTTGTATCTGCTGGGCGTTGCGCTCTTGCGTGCCCTCTTCGAGCATTTTGATGGCAAAATAAGACTGCCCGTTTTTGAGGTCAAACCAGCTACCGGCGTAAAACACAAACTCCACTTGCACCACTTCTTGCAGGCCTATGTCGAATATATGTACCGGTATTTGATTGCTCAGATGGTGCAAAGCCACTTGAGGAAGATGTATTTCTTGTATTTTTTGGTAAGGAGGAGCTTGTTGCCTGTTCAGCATGTGTTGTCAAATAGTTGTGAATATCAATATAAACCGATAAAACTAATAGTGTTGTATATGTATTTAGGGGGCATAATTTTGCCCTCTTTCTGAAGGAGAGAGGGCAAAATTATGAAAAATCCCTTGAAAAGCTATGCTTCCACAAAATCTTTTTGTGTGTGGCAACGACATTTAAAAGGTAACATCCATATCGCTCAGCTCCAGAGCACGCAAAGGATAGGCTTTCATATCAAAAAGCTTAAATTCTTCGGTATAATACGCTACGGTAATACGGTTCTTATTTTTGCTAATAACCCTGAATACGTTTTGTTCTTCTTGCTCTTGCCCCCTATTGCCCGGCTGGAAAGCTGCCCTCTCAAAGCTCACCACATTGGCATCTCGCATCACCTTCTCAAATCTTTGTAATACTTCCCCTTCTACCCCACCTGTTCCTAAATGTATTTGCAATGTTTGGCTGTCAGCCTTTTGCCCCTTGGCAAGAAAATACGTGCTCATAGAGGTCTGAAATCCTTTCGGGTTATAGCGCACACGCCGCGTAAGCATTTGCCCTGAGGCAGGGTCTAAAGAGGTGTAAGTGGCCACATAACGCTCTTGATTGGCATTGATGCTTACTTTTTCCCAATACAGCACCTCATAGCCCAAGATTTCCTCGTAGCTACTTTTTACGGAAGTCGGTACTTGGGCTTCTTCAATCTTGGTACTTTTAGGAGCTTGCTGGGCAGACAACATGGTGCTCATACACACTACCGAGAAGAGCAGCAAAAAAAGGTTTTTAGACATAAATAGAGTGATTAGAAGATGAACACAAAACTTACGAAAGATAGCAAAATAGCTGATAATGAAAAAGATAAGCTCCTTGATTTTCATAAAAAAATCGGCTGTGGAAAAATATTCCCACAGCCGATGATGCGCTCTTATCACAATCTTTATTGGCCTTCTTCCTGCTTTTTGTCGCCGAAGCGCAGCGAAAGCGTAAAGCGAAGTGTTTCGGAAAGCGGATTGGTACGGCGCGTGGGAATCAGGTAGGCTACATCCAAGCCAAATACTTGGTAGCGTACTCCCAAGCCTGCCGTAAAAAACTTCCTATCTCCTTTTTGGCGGTGCTCGCTGGCATAGCCGGCACGTACAAAGAAGAGGTCTTCGCCCTCAGAATTGGCATAAGCATACTCCACGCCAAAGTTCCCAATAATCTCTTGCAGCTCTTCTCTTGCGCCGTTAGGAGCATCGCCAAAAGAGCGAAACATCCCTTGCAACAGCGTCAGGTCGCGCGGGTCGCTGCCGGATACGATTTGCCCTTGGCTATTGAGCAGGGGCGGCGTAGGCACCAGCAGTTTGTTCATATCCAAAGCCACGGTGATACGGTTGTAAGGGTCGAGCTTAAAAGTACCCGCACCCCCCAAACGGAAGTTGGTAGGGATAAAATCGGTGCGGTTGTCATCAGAATAAGACATTTTAGAGCCAATGTTCATGATGCTTACCCCAAAAGAGAGGTCAGTAGGCATATTAGCAATATTGAGGTCTTTTTGGGTATAATAAGCGCCCAAATCTGCTCCAAAAGAATTGCCCGGCCTTGATTGGCTCACGCCGCCGAAGTCGAAATTTCCGGCCAAGTTGGAGTGGATATAAAAGGCTCCTATCGCCAAACTGAAATTTTCGGTAAGCTTGCGCGAATAATGCGAGCGAAAGGCAAATTCTCGCGGACGGAAATCGCCCAAAGAGCCGCCCCCTTGGTCTGTAAACTGAATATCACCCAAGTCGAAGTAGGTCATCGAGAAGTCCACGGCTTGAATATCGTCCCATTTGTAATAGCCCGATAGAAAAGAGATAGACATATCATTTACCAGATTGCGCAACCAAGGTGTATAAGAAAGCGATACGGCATAGGGCTTGTCGGCAAAAGCGATGCGTGCCGGATTCCAGAAGCTGGCATTGGCATCGGGCGAGAGCGCCACCCCCACATCGCCCATCGCTGCAGAGCGGGCATCGGGCGAAAGAATGGCAAAAGGAACTGCCGTGGTAATCACTCGACGCGTGGTGTCTTGTCCAATCAACACACCGGAGGGGCCTCCTTGTGCCCAAACATTTATCTGCCCCAAAAGTAGCAGACCAAGACTTAAAAAGATTTTTTGAAAATTCATGGGGATATGGTTTGATACTCTACATAAAATCGCCTACAATTTGACAAGCAATTTACTTAATTACAAATATTCGCATTACAAATATA
>DAIQNQ010000026.1:5598-8033 GCA_036788275.1 Thermonemataceae bacterium | reverse complement strand
ACTTACTCTTTGATAAAAATTAGGCGCTGTGTGGTAGAGACTGCGGCTCCATCGTAGCGCGATTTGAGCACCACTTTATAAATATACATGCCGCTGCCTACTTTTTGGCCATAAGCGCTGCTGCCGTCCCATTGGAGCTGGTCGAGGCGAGTATTGCTATCAGGCGCATCTGCTTGCAGGGTGGTAATCCAAGCGCCATTGCGGTCAAAGATTTGTATTTCCAAGAGCAAGTCTTCTCCGGCGCGGTTATGTTCTACCTGAAAGGTGGTTTTATCTTGGAAGGGATTGGGATAATTCATCACGGCTTGTAGCGCCATTTGCCGATTATCGGCCACCACAAAATCTATTTGCTCCTCGGCCAAGTTGTTGTGTACGTCCCACACTCTGAAATGCAGACGATGTTTGCCCGCCGGAATATCCCGCAAAGGATATACCACTCTGCCACTTTGGTAGGTGTCGAGGTCGGAGATATAATAGTCGTTGAGGATGCGGGCTTGTTCAAGGCTGTCGTTGAGATACATCACGATGTCTTGGCCAATACCTACCGACGAAATGCTGATACCGCTCTCATCAGAAATACGCGCCAGCAAAGTGGGGTTATTACCTACCAAACCTCCATTTTTGAAAGATTCATCATTCATAAAGAGCTGCACTTGGGGTGCTTGGTCTTCGGGCGAGAGATTTTGTGCACTTCCTCCTACCACCAAATCTTGGTAGCTGCCTCCGGCATCTGTTTGGCGCACTTCATCAAAGGCATAAAAGCTTACTTTGCCCTTGCCAAAAGCATAGAGCATGTTGCGAGGAGGAATAAAGCTCAGCTCAAAAGACCCGTCTTTTACCGTAGCCAAACCGTTGAAAAGACGCACTTCACGGCTTTCAAAACCGAAGGGAGGTGCACCTTCTGTACCAAAAGTACTCCTCAAAATAGGCTTATCGAAGACATTTACTTGTACCTGCCCATTGAATTGGCTTTGCTTTTGGGCAGCGGCATTGCGTATCTCGCCTCGCAGACGAATCGGCTCCAATGCCTTGAGGGTGTCTTGCTGCTCAGGAAAGAGCGCAATGTCTGTGTCGTTTACATGCGTAAGATGCACCTGCTCTTGCGGATAGGCCAAGCGCAGGCTGGGGTCGCCGAGCAGCGCAAAATTGCGGTTTACTGAACCACTCAAGCTGTTATTTTTGGTAAAGCGCATCACATCGCCCAAGCGAGGCATTTCGCCTGCCAAAGGAGTAAATACCGACTGATACACCTGCTGGTTGGTCAGGAAATTGGTACTGGAAAATACAGGCCTTGTCGTAGTAATGAGGGCAATAGCACCAGATTGCGGCAATAGCAATGTTTGTTCGGCACCCGATACAATGCCCGGCTCATCGTAGCGTCCAAATTCACAAGTGGCTGTTACGATAAGCGGATAGACGCGATTGCGCCAAGCCTGAATATCTTCTATACGCAAAATGGCCTCCTCTGCCCAGCCCACTTCTCCTCCATGTCCAGTATAATTGAGTACCAGCGAGCCTTGCTCCATCGCCTTGCGGATAGCCTCTCGGGTCTCTGGCGATTGCTCTCCGGCAGGGGTAATGATTTGCGGAAAAGCATCGAGGTATATTTTGCGGAGATTGTATTGGGGGTGATTATTCTCTACTATCAAGCTCAAATTGTTGGCATCGCGCTGGTGCAGGTTGAAGTCAGCATCGTCAGCTACGAAAGTAAGCCAGTTGCGCCAAGCCCCAAATTTATCGGGCGAAGTGCTGTAATATATCAGCTTATCCACCATCTGGGCAGCTTCTTGGGTATTTTTTACGGGAAGGCGGCCTACGCCTATTTCAAGGGTATGGTCGAAAGGGTTGCTCGTAAAGATGGTTTCTATCCACTCCCCTTCGCCGTCTTCCAAAAAGCCGAAGTAGTCATCGGAAGAATAGCTATAAATAGGATGTAGCGACTCGCGCGACTCATATATGGGCACCAAGTTTCTGTTGTTCTGCACACGGTCTTTGTAATCGAAAGAAGCTGCTCCAAATAGCAACAAATAGCGCAGCTTGTCGGGCTGGCGGTCGTAGAGCATTTTCAGGAAATTTCTGATGGCTGACACATCTTGCCGCCCTGCCGAAAACTCATTGTAAATCTGTTGAGGACTTACCACCAGCACTTGCAGGCCATCGTGGCTGCGCCGGAAGGCCGCCAAGCGCTCGGCCTCCGCCCAAAAATCGGGCGCTGTTACAATCACCATATTGGGCACTTCCGCCCCGTGGAGGTCTTGGTTGGCCATCGTCCCCAGCAGGCGAGGCAGCGGATAAGCCAAGCCATTGCGCCAAAGCAAAAATTCTTTTAGCTCCGTACTCGCAGCCCGAAAACGCAGCTGTGTAGCCTCTTGCTGGAAAGCCTGCCTGCGTGGTTGTAGTGGGGCTGTAATATCCCAGATTTGCATATCGCCAAA
>DAIQNQ010000026.1:0-5498 GCA_036788275.1 Thermonemataceae bacterium | reverse complement strand
CCAATGTTTTGCCCATTCACAGCCAAAGTAAAATCGGCAGCTCCATAGAACTGCCCCATCACTGCGGAGGTAAGTAGCAATTGGCTGCCGGGCAGCAAGCCTTCGAGCTGGTGGCGATACGTTTTTTGCAATTCCAAATCGAAGCGGTCGCCGTACCAAAAGCGCCCCGAGCCGCCGTTACGGTCTATATTCAGAATATTGAACAATTCCGGCTCATAGAAGAGGTAATCGTCGAAATGGCTGATGCTTTGGGCAGCGGCGGGGAGGCTTTCTTGTGTAGCCACACGCAAGCCGGGGCTGTTGCCCACGTGTAGGAAATAAAAATTCTCGTCGCTGTATAGGTTTTTTTCGTGGATAAAGCGCTGTGTGGCGGCATCATAGTGCCAAGCGTCGGCAGGCTGTGCATAAAAAAGTAGGCGGTCAGGACTGTCCCAGCGACCATCTTCTTCGCCTTGCACCCAAATCGCCATTTCCTCCAAATCATCTATTTTGGGGGCATTGTTGGCTTGGGGCAGCATGCCATTGCGATGGCCGTAAAGCTTGAGAAAGCGCGGATTAAGATTGTTTGTTTCGATACCCAAGCGGCGCAGTTCTTCGGTGCCGAGTTGGTACAAACCTCCTTCTTTGGTGGCAATTTTATACCAATTCCCTTCGCCCAATACCGAGCTGGTGGCATACTGTGCTTGAAGCGAAAGGCTCCAACACCAAAGACAAGAGAACAATAATACGTACTTAGACTTCATGAAATGTGTATCATTTTGTCAATAAAATAGAAAAGTGGCTGGGGATTGTATGAAAAGTATTGTTAATCCTCCTCAAGCAATGCAAGTAACTCTTTGAGTTCCTCTACCTTCACTTGCTCGCCAAGATGCTCAAAAGAAAGTATCAGATTGCGCAAGATGCGTTGTATAATAATCATGTGCGAGCAAGGCTCATAAAACTCATCGCGCGGACTAAGATTGAGCTGGGCGATGTAGTTGCTGATATCCGAACGGGGGAAAATCAGCCCTTTATTAAAGGCATGGATGTAGAACTGCATCTTGTCAGTTTTGTAAGTAAGGATAAACTGATTGGGCATGTTCACACCCCAAACGGGCAGCTCAAAGCGCTGTGCTATCAGCAAATATACCGCACACATCGTGATAGGATTGCCTCTCTTCGACTCCAACACGATGTTAATCATGCTATTGCCGGGCGAGTGAAAATTTTTGGTATTGGCCGTAAACTTCAGCTCATCGAAGAGCACATAGTTCAGGATTTTTACTTGGTCGTAAGGGTGCAAGTTGTCTTTGAAGCGCAACCAAACACTGTAATAAATTTCGTCTATCTTTTTGCGCAGGTCTTGGAGATTCAGCTCCGGGTACTGGTAGGTGGCAATTGCCCAAAGCCCATGCAGCAGGTCGTCTTGATGGGCTTCTTTCCATTCCAGCAAGAAGTTGCGGGTACTTTCGAGCTGCAAGCTATGAAGCAGGTCTTCGATGCGGTCTTGTACTTTGGGATTGAGGCTCTGCTCCCACTCTGTCTCTAAGAAGGGAATGGCCAAACGTCCCATAGCGCGTATCTCGCTACGCACATGTTGTATTATTGCGGAGTCGTCGTCTTCCAACAAAGAAATGAGGGCTTTTATTTCTCGATTACTTAGCATAGGCAAAGAGTATGATGGTACGATAAGCTGGTTTTGCAGATGGGTAAGGGAGCGCAGGAATTGCGCTGAAGAGGCTTTTGAATTCAAAAATACATTATTTTTTACAAAATACAAGTTTACAAACGTTTTGTTATTTATTTTAGTTTTGATAACTTGTATGCCAATTAAACAGCCTTTTGCTCAAAATATACTTGTACCTTAATTATCCCAAAACGATACTTGCTTATGAAATCCTTGTATTTTAAAGAAGAACACCAACTGTTTCGCCAAAGTGTACGCGACTTTATACAACGCGAAGTGGTGCCCCATACCGAAAAGTGGGAGTCGGAAAGACGCATTCCCAAAGAGATATTCAAAAAAATGGGCGACTTGGGCTACCTCGGTATCAACTTCCCCGAAGAGTATGGCGGTATGAATGCCGACTTTTGGTATTCGGTGGTCTTTCTGGAAGAGTTGGCCAAGTCCGGTATGGGCGGCTTCTCTACGGCAGTGAGCGTGCATCAATATATGGCCATCAACCATATCTTGCGCGCAGGCTCCGAAGAGCTAAAATACCAATACCTTGCCCCGGCCATCCGTGGCGAAATGGTGGCCGCTTTGGGTATTAGCGAGCCGGGCGCAGGCTCCGATGTATCGGCTTTGCACACCAAGGCGGTACGTGAGGGCGAGCATTACATTATTAGTGGCGCCAAAACCTTTATTAGCAATGGTACTTATGGCGACTACATCACCTTGGCCGTATCCACTAATCCCGAAGCCAAAGTGGGCGGCATCAGCCTGATAGTAGTCCCCTTAGACAGCCCGGGCATCACCCGTACCAAACTCAACAAAATGGGCTGGCACAGCTCCGATACCGCCGAAATCAGCTTCGACCAAGTGCGTGTGCCTGTGGGCAACCTCATTGGCATAGAGAATATGGGCTTCTACTACATCATGGAGAGCTTCCAATTGGAGCGCCTTGTGGCGGGAATTATGGCCGTGGCCAGTGCCCAATGGGTACTCGACCATACGCTCCAATATATGCACGAAAGAGAGGCTTTTGGGCGAAAAATAGCCAAATACCAAGCCAATCGCCACGTAATTGCCGACTTGGCCACCGAGATAGAGATGTCGCGGCAGATGGTGTATCATACTTGCTGGCTCTTGAGCGAGGGTGAGAATGTCGTGAAAGAATGTTCGATGATTAAGCTCTATTGTGCCGAAATGGCCAATCGGGTGATTGACCGCTGCTTGCAGTTCTTCGGCGGCTATGGCTATATGGAAGATTATCCCATCTGCCGCGCCTACCGCGATGCCCGTGTGGGTACTATCGCCGGGGGCACTTCGGAGATTATGCGAGAGATTATCTCCAAAATCATCATTGACGATGTGGCCTTCAAGCCTGTGTATGAGAAGTAAATAAAATATTCAATAAGCAAAAAACCTTCAAAATATTAAATTTTGAAGGTTTTTTGCTTTTATTTTACCACCACCGTAACCGTCTTTTCGGTAACTTCTCCCGTTTGTTCGTCTTGCATACTCAGCCTCAATACGGTAGTTCCGGGCATTTTCGCCTCAAAGAGAAAGGTTTTGATACGCTCGGTGGCATCGCCTTGCCCCCTCTCAAATAAATGCCCTTGGCCAAAAAGCATGTCCAAGATGGCATCATCGTCCGAAGAGAGCACTATAACAAAGCGGCTGAGGTCGGACTTGGGGCGGATGTCCTGAAAGTAGCATTTTTTCCCTGATTTTACTTCTACCGTTTTACCGATATAATCAGTAAGATTGACCATTCCCTTGGCAGGCTTAAAAGGCTTGCTTTCGGGAAAAAACTGTGCTTGGAGTGCATAATTCAAGCACAAAAAGCAAGATAAGAACCAATACTTTTTCATTGTATGCAGTAAATTTAGTTTTCAATTTTTGATGAATATCTACTCTTTTTTCAAAAAACACAAATTTTTTACCCATAAAAATGGGCTTTGTCAGTAAGATGACAAAGTAGGATAAATACTGCTGTTATATTTGAATTGTTTAATTTTTTCACCTTTTTAATTCTTTTCTATGCGTTCATTTTTGATATTGTTTGTATTCCTATTGCTTTCTTTTTCAAGTTTTGCCCAAATCGCCGACAAGGCTGAGGCCGTAGCCCCGCTGCTCATTGGGGAGCAATTGCCGCTCAAAGCCTCGGTATTGGATGCCCAAGGCAAGCCGCATCAGTTGGGCGACATTTTGGCTACGCAAAAGACCGTCTTGGTATTTTATCGCGGTGGCTGGTGTCCTTTCTGCAATGTGCATTTGTCGGGCTTGGCCAAGGCCTCTGCCGAAATCACCGCTCTGGGCTATCAGATTATCGCTATCAGTCCCGACGACCCAAAAAATCTTCAAAATACTTCTGAAAGTGGCAAGCTCGACTACCAGCTTTATGCCGACCCACAAGCCCAGCTCTTGGAAGCCATAGGCATTGCCTTCCAAGCACCTGAGGCAGCCCGTGAGTACATCGCCTCCAAGTCGAAAGGAGCTGTTACCAAGGCATTGCCTGTACCCACTTTGATGGTTTTGGACAAAGATGGCAAAATTCTCTTCGAGTACATCAGCCCCAACTACAAGCAGCGTATCTCTGCGGAGTTGCTCTTGGCTGTTTTGAAAAATATTTAAAATGTATTTATCACTTTTAAAGTATATTATATGAGCAATTATCTCAAATCTATCCTCACTACTTCTGTAATTTTAGCAGTCGTACTTTGGTGGCAAGGCACAGCGCAGTCGGCTGCGCCCTTTGCAGAAGCTTTCGACTTCCACAAAGGCACTTGGGAAGAAGCACTCAAACGCTCCCAAACAGAAGAGAAGCCTATTTTTGTGGTGTTTCATACCTCTTGGTGTGGTACTTGCAAAAAACTCAAAGCAAGTACCCTACAAGATACTGATGCTGCCAGATTTTATAAGGACAACTTTGTAAGTGTATCACTGGATGCCGAAGAAGGTCAAGGCAAGATACTGGCCAAGCAATGGGGCGTGAAGGCCTATCCCAGCTTTGTGTTTATAGATGCACAAGGCGAGGTGACGTACCGCAGCAAAGGCTACCAAAACAGCGCCCAACTGATAGATTTAGGTAAAAAAGCACTACAAAAGTAATTATTTCTCACCTTAACTAATGGCAGCGGGCAGGGTAAGTGCCTTGTTCACTGTATACTTGCTATGAAAATTTTGTTTTTCTTGCTTTTGCTATGTCTTTGGCTGCCCGCACCAGCGCAACAAACTTGGCAGGTACAATCTTCAAAAGTATCTTTCAAGATAAAAAATGCAGGCTTTTATGTGGATGGCAGCTTTTCGGACTTGGAAGCCAAGCTGCTCTTCGCCCCCGAAGCCTTGGCCAAAAGCCGTATCGAGGCCGCTGTACCTGTCAGCAGCATCAATACCGGCAACAAATCACGCGACAAGCATCTGCGCTCCGACGACTACTTCGATGCCGCACGCTATCCCGAAATAAAAATGCAATCGAAACACTTCACGAGCAAAGGAAATACTTTTGTGGGAGTTTTTGAATTACAAATCAAAAATGTACGCAAAGAAATACAAATTTCTTTTACGTGGACAAAGCAAGGCGATTTGCAGCTCCTCAAGGGAAACTTCAAACTCAATCGCCTGCATTATGACGTAGGCAGCAGCAGCCTTATTTTGGGCAATGAGGTATTGATTTCTATTGAGCTGCTCCTCCAAGAAAATCCTTAATATCTAATATTCACTTTTCCAAAATCACTATATTTTATGCTAAAAAGTATTTTTCTCTTTTCTCTTCTCTTCTTCTGTCTTTCTTTTATATCAGAAGCACAGAGCTATCGCGAAGGTCATTTGTTTGGCTTTTCGGCCAATGTAG
>DAIQNQ010000025.1:15145-24211 GCA_036788275.1 Thermonemataceae bacterium | reverse complement strand
CCTCCCCTGCTTGTGCATTCCGCCTTTTTTGTCTAAATTGCTGCTTGATTTCCAACTGTTGATTTCTCTTATGGATTATTTGGATACCCTCAACGAGCCGCAGCGCCAAGCAGTAGTACATACCGAAGGCCCGCTGATGATTATCGCCGGAGCCGGCTCAGGCAAAACCCGCGTACTTACCTATCGCATCGCCCACCTCATCTACCACGGTATAGATGCTTACAATATTCTGGCCCTTACCTTTACCAACAAGGCCGCTACCGAAATGCGCGAGCGTATCGAGGGCGTGGTAGGTAACGAAGCCAAAAATATCTGGATGGGTACATTCCACTCTATCTTTGCCAAAATACTGCGCATCGAAGGCCACCGCTTGGGCTATACCCAAGATTTCTCTATCTACGATACCGACGACTCCAAGTCGCTCATCCGCAGCATCGTCAAAGAACTGAACCTCGACGACAAGCTCTACAAAGCTAATGTGGTATTGGGGCGTATCTCGGCAGCCAAAAACCGCCTCGTATCGGCACAAGAATACAACAACAACCCTATCTACCGTGCCGACGACGAGAGCTACCAGCGTCCCGAAATAGGCAAAATCTACCGCATGTACCAAGAGCGCTGCTTCAAGGCCAATGCCATGGACTTCGACGACCTGCTCTTCAATACCAATGTACTCTTCCGCGACCACACCGACGTACTCCACAAATACCAACACAAGTTCAAATACGTGATGGTAGATGAGTTTCAGGATACCAACATCTCCCAATACGTCATTACCCGCAAGCTGGCCGCTGTACACCAAAATATCTGCGTGGTAGGCGACGATGCCCAGAGCATCTATGCCTTCCGAGGTGCCGACATCCAAAATATCCTCAACTTCGAGCGCGACTACCCGCAGCTCAAAACCATCCGCTTGGAGCAAAACTACCGCTCTACCAAAAACATCGTGCAAGCGGCCAACTCGGTCATCTCCAAAAACCAAGCGCAGCTCCGCAAGAGCGTATGGACCGACAATGAGTCGGGCGAACTGATTGATGTGCTCAGGGCCAGCTCCGATGCCGAAGAAGCCCGCTTGGTAGCCCAAGGTATTTTTGAGGAAAAAATGAACCGCCAAGCCCGCAACAGCGACTTTGCCATCCTCTACCGTACCAATGCCCAATCACGCTCTTTTGAAGAAGCCCTGCGCCGCCTCAACATCAAGTACAAGGTCGTGGGCGGACTTTCCTTCTACCAACGCAAGGAAATCAAAGACGTGATTGCCTACCTGCGTTTTGCTATCAACCACAACGACGAGGAAGCCTTCAAGCGCATCATCAACCTCCCCAAAAGAGGCATCGGCGATACCACCGTGTCCAAAATCATCGTGGCCGCCGCCGAAAACTTAGTGCCCCTCTGGGAGGTACTCACCCACGCCCACAAGTACCTGAGCGGCAAAAGTGCCGTTTCTATAGATAATTTCTCGGTACTTATCAAAAACTTCCACCTCCTTGCCACCCAAAAAGATGCCTACCAAGCTGCTTTGGAGATTAGCAAGATGTCGGGACTGATGAAGGAACTCTACGAAGACAAATCCATTGAAGGCTTGGCACGCTACGAAAACGTACAGGAATTGCTCAATGGGATGAAGGAGTTTGTGGACAATCCCGAAAACCCCGACAAAAGCATTGGTGCTTTCTTGCAGGAGGTATCGCTGCTCACCACTACCCCCGAAGAAGACGAAGGCGAAGATGCCAACAACAAAGTAACGCTCATGACCATCCACTCGGCCAAGGGGCTGGAGTTCAAATACGTGTATGTGGTAGGTATGGAAGAAGACCTCTTCCCCTCGCAAATGATGATTGGCAGCCGTGCCGAGCTCGAAGAAGAGCGCCGCCTCTTCTATGTGGCCATCACCCGTGCCGAAGCCAAGCTTACGCTCACTTGGGCTACCTCGCGCTACCGCTTCGGGCGTATCAAAGACTGCGAGCAAAGCCGCTTTATCGAGGACATTGACCCCCGCTGCCTCAAAATACAAATGGCACATTCTTGGAATAAAAGCGACAAAAACAGTGGCTATGCGCATTTGTCGAAGGCCACCAATCTCCAAAAGCTCGTGCAAGAGCAGCAAAGCTCCAAAAAAGCCAGCTACAAAGCTCCTGCCGACTTCAAGCCTACCGATACCACTTATATTTCTTCCGGTATGCGTGTAGAACACCCCAAGTTTGGCTTTGGTATCGTCAAAGAAGTACAAGGTGCTGAAAGCGAAAAAAAAGCAAAAATAGATTTTGAAGAAGTGGGAGAAAAAACTTTATTGCTTAGCTTTGCAAAAATAAAAATTCACTACTAAAATAAGGTGAAAACGCCTTGGCAAGCCGCATGCCGGCAACATTATACGTTTAGCTCAGAATCTCAAAAGAAATGCACGAATATACAACCCATCAGCATATCATCCTCCGCGAGTATGGTATGCACATCCAACAGCTGATAGAGTACATTATCACTGTAGAAGACCGACAAAAGCGTACAAAGCTTACTTATACGCTTGTAGAATTGGTAAAAATGCTGGAAACAGACTACAAAGAAAATCGCGACAACAACAACCGCATCTGGGACGACCTCTTCGTAATCTCCGGTTTCAGACTCGATGTAGATTCTCCTTTCCCTGTGCCCAGCCCGGAGATGATCAACAAAAAGCCCCTTACCGTAGAGTACAGTGGCAAACCGGCGCGTTTTCGTCATTATGGCAAAAACATCGAACTCTTGATAGAGCGCGCCTGCGAGATAAAAGACGAAACAGAACGCCAAAAAGCCACCATTTATGTGGGCAAGGTCATGAAGTCTTTTTATACGGCTTGGTACAAAGAAAATATCGAGGAAATCGTAATCATGGAACAAATACAGCTCCTTTCCAAAGGCAAGCTTTCACTCCAAAATGGCCAGCTCAAAGGTGCTTATCACCTGCCAATGGGCTTGGAAGAAGCCGAAAGCCAACCCAAAATCAAAGAAAAAGTATTTAATGAACGTAAGGGCATCACACCTTTTCGCAATAATAAATACAAGAATAAAAATAAGAATAAAAAACGATAATACTTCTTGCTATTATCCTTACGCTACCCGCTATGTCATCTTTTCAAGTTCAAGGAGGGCTTTCGCTCAAGGGTGAGATCACCCCACAAGGCGCTAAAAATGAAGCTCTGCAAATTCTTTGCGCCGTATTGCTTACCCAAGAGCCCGTAACCATCCACAATGTGCCCAACATTCGTGATGTAAACAAGCTCATCGAAATTCTGCAAGATTTGGGTGTGAAGGTAGATAAACTTGACAACAGTGTATATCGCTTTGAAGCCCGCAACATCAACTTAGAATATCTCGAAACGCCCGCCTACGCCCAAAAAGGCAGTGCGCTGCGTGGTTCTATCATGATTCTCGGCCCCTTGTTGGCACGCTTCGGCAAAAGCAAAATTCCTCGTCCGGGTGGCGATAAAATAGGCCGCCGCCGCTTGGATACACACTTTTTGGGTTTTCAGGAGCTCGGAGCAAAGTTTCATTACAATCCCGACAGCACCTTCTACGAGATAGATGCCTCCAACCTTCAAGGCAAGTACATTTTACTCGATGAGGCCTCCGTAACCGGCACCGCCAATATCCTGATGGCCGCTGTATTGGCCAAGGGCACTACTACTATTTACCACGCCGCCTGCGAGCCTTACATACAGCAGCTCTGCCACATGCTCAACCGCATGGGTGCGCGTATTTCGGGTATCGGTTCCAACCTGCTCCGTATCGAAGGCGTAGAGGCACTCCAAGGCACAGAGCACAGCCTCTTGCCCGATATGATAGAGATTGGCAGCTTTATCGGCTTGGCAGCCATGACGGCCTCCGAAATCACCATCAAAGATTGCCGCATAGACCAGCTTGGCCCTATTCCAAGGGTATTCCAAAAAATGGGGATTCAGATGGAATTTCGTGGCGACGATATCTTCATTCCGGCACAAGAGCATTACGAAATAGAAAACTTTATTGATGGCTCCATCCTCAAGATAGACGATGCCCCTTGGCCGGGTTTTACTCCCGACTTGCTCAGTATCGTGCTGGTTACGGCAGTGCAGGCGCGAGGCACGCTACTCCTACACCAGAAGATGTTTGAAAGCCGCCTTTTCTTTGTAGATAAATTGATAGAAATGGGCGCACAGATTATCCTATGCGATCCGCACCGCGCCACCATCATCGGCCTCGACCGCAAAATGTCTCTTCGCGGTATCAAGATGAGTTCGCCGGATATTCGTGCGGGTGTGGCGCTGCTCATCGCCGCAATGTCGGCCAAGGGTACGAGCATCATCGAAAACAGCGAGCAGATAGACCGTGGCTATCAAAATATTGATGGCCGCCTCAATGCCATCGGTGCCGATATACAGCGCATCGGCTAAGAACAGCTTTTCATCAAATATAAAAAGGGCAAAACTTCGCAGTTTCGCCCTTTTTTGTTGTTTTTATTTTTCTTTAGATTTTGCTCATTTGCACTTGCTTCTCTTCTATTTCTCTCAGAAAAGGCGCTTCGCCACTTTTTTTGTATTGGTAGTATTTGCTCTCAACCAGCTTTTTGCCAAGAAGAGGGTTGTTGTTGTAGCCGTGCTGCTCTATATTTTTCTTGTATTGATACTCATATTTGTCTATTTCTACACGCAGATTCTTATGAATAGTGGCTGTTTCAAAACCGTGAAAACCATTTAAGGAAGCTATTCTTTGTGTGCTGAGCATTTCGCCTTGGGCATTGTAGCTAATCATCATCACCATGCTTTCTTCCCAATCAAAAGATTTATATACTTGTGCGCAAAGCACCACAATATGGTCTTTTTCTTGCGAAAGTAGAGCTACATACTCGTAGTGTCCTTCGGCAGCCATTCGGCTAAATTTATGCTCGTTAATAAATGGTGCGTAAGTTTCGTATTGCTCTTCGATAGTGTATTTTTGTCTCTGGGCACGCGCTGCTGCATTTTGGGGAATGCTGTACTTTTGGAGCGATGCCTCGTCTATCTGGATAGGAAATTTTGCTTTAGGAAAGCGCTGCAAGAAAGCTTGAAAGCTCCCCGGCGCGGGCAGGGCTTCTTGCGATACGGCCTGCACCTTGTTTTCGGAAGGTTCTGATGTTTTATTTTTTGTGCTTGTTCTGGGCATGGCCACAAAGGCAAACAGTGCCAAAAGACCTGCAAAAATGGAAAGGCGGAGAAAGATTTTGGAACTTTGCATTTTATTGTCAATTTTATGTTGGAGAATAAGACCTGCCCTAAACTATTATCAAATACCATGCAGGCTTTGCCATCTGCCTCTACTTTGACCCATAAAAGCTTCGTATTCATTCATCAAACGTTTAAAAAACCACTTCTACAATGTTTCTTCGCCGTCTCTTGATATACTTTATTATTTTGGGTTTGGGTTTTCAGCAATGTACCTCACGCAAAGTATGGCCTATCGAGCGCCTTGCCGAGGCCTCACACCGTACCCGCAAACTGGACTTGAGCAGCAGCAGCTTGCAAGTATTGCCCAAAGAGGTGCTGCGTATGTCGAAGCTCCGTTATTTAGACCTTAGCAACAGCGTTTTTCTGGATTGGCCCGCAGTATTGGCACAGCTACAAAGCTTTCGCCACCTCGAAGAGCTTGTGCTTAGCGAAAATCCACACGTACGATGGGACAGCCAGCTTGCTGCCATGCCTCCACTCCCTCGCTTGCAGAGCCTGCATCTGGCTACCAATGCCCTGCAAGAAGTACCTTCGGCTATCCAAAATCTCAAAGGGCTTACTTACCTCAATCTCAGCGATAATGCGCTGCAAAGCGCCTCGCTTTCTACAAGGCTCTCCTCCTTGCCCAAGCTCGAAATCCTGATATTATCTCAATGCCGCCTCGGCAGCTTGCCCGAAGGCTTGGGAAACATGCCACATCTCCAAGGCATAGACCTCTCACAAAACCAACTCCGCGAGCTGCCTGCCGACTTGCTGCGGCTGCCAAGCTTGCGTATGCTTACGCTTAGCTATAACCTTTTTAGTAGTTTTCCTATGGATTTACTACTTTTGCAACCCAACAGTACGCTGCTACTTAATGGCAATCAGCTCAAAAGCTTGCCCAATACACTCCAACAACGTACTTTCTTGTTATTAGACCTTCGTGATAATGCCTTTGAAGAAACAGAAAAAGAAAATCTAAGGCAAGTCCTAAAGGGTAACTACATTTTAATTGACTAAAACCTGATGCATCAACACAATCCCAATCCTCCTCGCATCGCCGTTATAGGCGGTGGTAGCTGGGCTACGGCACTTATCAAAATCCTTTGCGAGCAAGACGTGCAGATACAATGGTGGCTGCGCAGCGAGCAAGACGTGGCACATATACAAGCCTATCACCACAACCCGCACTACCTGAGTGATATCAGCATTGACCCTGCCAAAGTGCAAGCCACTACCGACATCAAGGCCGCTATCCACAATGTGCGCTACGTACTTTTGGTTGTACCTGCTGCCTTTGCAAGAGAGCCGCTGGCGATGCTACAAGCAGATGACTTTGAAGGAAAAATACTCGTATCGGCGGTTAAAGGAATGATTCCCGAACGAAATTTACTCCTTACAGAATTTCTGGAGCAAGACTTTCAAGTGCCTCGCGAACTAATCGCCGTGATTGCAGGCCCATGCCACGCAGAGGAAGTGGCCTTGGAGCGACAATCTTACCTGACCATTGCCTCTACCCATTTGCATACCGCAGAGCAAGTGGCGGCACTCTTACAGTGCCGTTACATCAAAGCCACTCCCTTCGACGACCTTATGGGGGTAGAATACTGTGCTGTAATGAAAAATATTATTGCCTTGGCCAGCGGCATCGCCCACGGTTTGGGTTTTGGTGATAACTTCCAAGCCGTGATGGTTACCAATGCCTTGGCCGAAATCAAGCGTTTTATTGATACAGTCTATCCTTTGCACCGCGAACTTACCAAGACTGCCTACCTGGGCGATTTGCTGGTAACAGCCTACTCGCAGTTCAGCCGCAATCGTACTTTTGGCAATATGATTGGCCGCGGCTACACAGTGCAATCGGCACAGGTAGAAATGAACATGATTGCTGAGGGCTATTTTGCGGTAAAGAGTATTCAGGCCATCAATCGAAAATATGGCGTAGTAATGCCCATTACAGAGGCTGTGTACCGAATTTTGTACGAAAAGAGTGCTTCCAAAAAAGAGTTTGATGTACTCAAAGACAGTTTCGTATAGTTGAGATAGATACAAAAAAAAGGCTCCTCGAAATTCGGGGAGCTTTTTCCAAAGAAAAATTATGAAAAAACAACTATCTTTTGCTGTAATTGATGTAATTCCATGCCACAAATATATAACAGGTTTTTGGATACCACAATATTTATTCTACTTTTTTTTGCCTAAATATCTATAAAAAATTACACAAATATTACATGTCTTTATTTTTATGTAAGTATGTAACAGAAACTTTTACTTATTGCTTATATTTGTCGGCAAATCATAACAGTTTCAATTTAAACTATCTCGAATCCGTGAAAAAAGTTTTATACTCTTTCGCTTTGGCCTCTTTTGTACTGGCAAGCTGCCAAAAAAATGCCGATAACAATGCCAACAACAAAAGCGACTCTACTGCCACCCAACAAAGTGCCGACAAAGCCGATGCGAAGTCGGAGATTGTATATGTAAATGCCGACAGCTTGGTGCTTGGCTACGAGCTGTATCAAAAGTCGAAAAAAGAGTTTCAAGACAAGCAAGTACAATACGATGCCGACATCAATGGCCGTGCCTCTAACCTTGAGAGAGAAATAGCCAGCTTTCAGCAGTCTGTCAATAGCATGACACTCCAAACAGCCAAAGAAACTGAAGCGCGCTTGTTGGACAAACAAAAAACGCTGATGCAGTATCGTGAGTCTTTGGCCAAGCAGTTGGGAGAAGATGAAAGACAGGTAACTGAGAAAATCAATCAAAATATTGATGAATTTATGAAGCGATATGCCAAAGAGCAGGGCTTCAAGATGATTCTGAGCTATAAGCAGGGTGTAACAGCTTGGTATATGGAAGCTGACCTGGATATTACCAAAGAGGTGCTCAAACAGCTGAACAAAGAGTACCAAGACCAGCAAAAAACAAGTACTGAAGAGAAAAAGAAATAAAAGTACATTTTGATTATAAGACCAAGAGGCAAGTTTCTTAGGAAGCTTGCCTCTTTTTGTACCTTATCAATAGAAATATGCAACACTTACAAATATATCCCTCACTTGAAAATACCAAAAAAAGCGCTTGCATTGCTGCAAGCGCTTTTTTCTATTTTATTTTGATATTACCCTTCTACCTTTTCGGCAATCAAAGTAGTATCACTTGGCATCATTTCTTCCTGTTCCAAAGCTACCATCTCTTGTTCGTGTGGCAAATTGGAATGAGGCGTATGTGCGTGAGGTACATTTTGAGGGATAAAGTCTGTGAAACCGTCTGCCTCTGCATTAGGCTTGCTGTAATCATAAGCCCAACGATATACGTAAGGAATCTGACCTTCCCAGTTGCCGTGTCCCGGATTGATAGGAGTTGTCCACTCCAAGGTATTGGAGTTCCAAGGATTCTGAGGAGCACGTTTTCCTCTAAAGATAGAATAGAAGAAATTGAAGCCAAAGAGCAATTGCGCAGAGAAGGTAATAATCGCTGCAAAGCTAATGAAGGCGTTCAAATCAGTAAGGATACGGAAAGCATCAAAAGAAGTAAAAGAATAGTATCTTCTTGGGAAGCCCGCAATACCGATAAAGTGCATTGGGAAGAACACGCAATAAACACCTACGAAGGTAAACCAGAAGTGCAGATAACCCAAACGGTCATCCATCATACGGCCAAACATCTTAGGGAACCAGTGATATACCCCCGCCATCATTCCAAAGAAAGAGGCAGAGCCCATCACCAAGTGGAAGTGCGCTACTACATAATAGGTATCGTGCAAGAAGATGTCCAAGGCACTGTTGCCCAAGATAATCCCCGTAACACCGCCTGAGATAAAGAGAGATACCAAACCAATAGAGAAGAGCATCGCAGGAGTAAAGCGAATATT
>DAIQNQ010000025.1:0-15045 GCA_036788275.1 Thermonemataceae bacterium | reverse complement strand
AAGTACGATATATACTTCGGGGTGGCCTAAGAACCAGAACAAGTGTTGGTACAAAATAGCGCTACCGCCTGTGTGGTGCAAAGCTTGTCCTGCAATGTAGATGTCTGACAAATAGAAGCTTGTTCCAAACATTCTGTCGAATACCAAGAGCAAGGCTGCAGAAAACAATACAGGGAAAGAAAGCAAACCAATGATAGCCGTAATGAAGAATGCCCATACTGTAAGGGGAAGCCTTGAGAAAGACATACCTTTGGTACGTAGGTTAATTACCGTAGCGATATAGTTGATACCTCCCAAAAGCGTAGAAACGATGAAGAAGGTCATACTAAAGAGCCAATAGGTCATTCCATCACCTGAGCCTTTTAATGCTTGTGGCAATGCACTCAAAGGAGGATATACTACCCAACCCCCTGCTGCAGGTCCATTCTCCAAGAAAAGAGAATAAAACATCAACACGCTAGAAAGGAAGAAGAACCAATAAGAGAGCATGTTCATAAAGCCTGAAGCCATATCTCTTGCTCCAATTTGCAAAGGAATCAAGAAGTTGGAAAAGGTACCACTCAGGCCGGCTGTCAATACAAAGAATACCATGATGGTACCGTGCATCGTTACCAAAGCAAGATAAAACTCAGGGTCTAACTGTCCGTCTTTTATCCAACCGCCCAAAAGAGGCTGCAAAAAGGACATATCCATATTTGGGAAGCCCAATTGCAAGCGGAAAAGTACAGAGAGCAAACCTCCGATGAAAGCCCAAAGAATCCCGGTAATAAGGAACTGCTTGGCAATCATCTTATGGTCTGTGGAGAAGATATACTTCGTGATGAAGTTATCAGTATGCTCATGATGTTCTTCGTGTAAATGAGCACCTTGTTGAACAGATACTGCCATAATCTGATGTTGATTTAAAGATGATAATTTCTATTGAAAAGAAGCTGTTTGTTTGATGGAATTGTTTGTAGATTTTTCCATCGCTACTCCTCCTTCTTTCTTGATACGCATTTGTCTTTCCTTTGCAGCTGCTACATATTCAGCATTTCTTTCTACATAAGGCTTTTGCTGCGCTACCCACTCGTTGTAGGCGCTTTCTTCTTCCACTACAATTATAAAACGCATTGCAAAATGCCCTCTGCCGCAAATTTCTTGGCAGGCAATCTCATAGTTGAAGTTTTTGTAACGAGGTTCTCCCGACTGAGGGTCTATTTCTTGCCATTCAGGCTTTTCACTCAGTTCACTGCGCATTTCGGCAGTAGTTTTGGTGGGTACAAACCACATACGGGTAGGCATCCCGGGCACAGCATCCATCTTTTGGCGGAAGTGAGGGATAGACACACTGTGCAGTACATCACGTGCACGGATTTTCAATTCTACAGGTTGGCCTTTCACAACGTGGATTTCATTTACCATAAAGTCGTCGTTGGTACGCTCATCTGTAAAATCCATACCCATTTCATTTTTATCGTCCACGTAGCGGAAGTCAGATTTTCCGAGGACATTATCAGCACCGGCATAGCGAACTTTCCAAGCAAACTGATGCCCCATGATTTCTATTACTTTTGCATTTTCAGGAGCTTCATACATGATTTTTCTCCAAGCTTGCCAGCCGGTAATTACAAGTACGGTAAGAATCACAGCAGGTACAATCGTCCATACAACCTCCAACTTCAAGTTGTCAGGATAAAACTCTGCTTTATTACCTCTCTTGTGGCGATACTTGTATGCAAAATAAAAGAGTGCTGCATTCGTAACCAAACACATCACAATAATCACCCAAGTAGCTGTCCAAAACAAAGGTTCTGTAAGTTCAGCATTTTGAGAAGCATAGGGTAGCACATAAGTACCAT
Source organism: Thermonemataceae bacterium (assembly GCA_036788275.1). GTDB lineage: Bacteria > Bacteroidota > Bacteroidia > Cytophagales > Thermonemataceae > DAIQNQ01. Next base: position 13,204 of record DAIQNQ010000025.1, on the reverse strand, counting down.
AGTATTTGTACCCATACCAACCTGCTGCCACGATCATCGCCAAAGGCAACAATACGAAAAGATAGCCGTGCAAAGAATTGCCGGAGCCTACTTCATTGCCCTTCTTGTTGATACTGGTAACTACCGAAGAAAGCGTGCCTACACGGAAAGCCACAATGAAGATTCCCAGAACAAGTAAAGCAGCTAAAATCAAAACGAAATTTAACATAGTTGTACGATTTATTACAAATGTTTAAATATTGTGGTAAATACTCTCCTCTATCATAGGATGATTTTTGGCAATCAACGGCTTTTTAGAGAGTGCATTGAGCGTTACCCATATAAAACCAGAAGCAAAAACCAGAATAGTGCCTATTTCTGTGAGGAAGAAACCTCCATTGGCACCTGTTGTTCCGGGCATAATCATCACAAAGAAATCCAAGTAATGTCCGGTGATAATTCCCCAAGCGGCTACTTTCAAGAAGATTTCTCTTCTTTTTGCATCTCTGGTCATCAAGAACAAGAACGGGAATACAAAGTTGATGATTAAGTTCATCACGATAAGCGGAGCATATACGCCATCATAACCATGTAATCTCTCGTTGAAGTAAATTGTTTCCTCAGGAATGTTGGCATAATAAATAAGCAAAAACTGAGAGAACCAAATGTACGTCCAGAAGATACTAAAAGCAAAAAGAAACTTACCAAGGTCGTGAAGATGGCTTTCATTTACGGCTTTCAAGTATCCATTTTCTTTGAGGTAGATGATAGTAATAGTCATTACAGCCAAGCTGGTTACCCAGCCGCTGGCAAACATATACCAGCCAAACATGGTACTGAACCAGTGTGTATCAATGCTCATCACCCAGTCCCAAGCCGAAGTAGAAGACGTAACTGCAAATATTACAATAAAAACTGCTGAAGACACGGTAGCTTTGTCATAATACTTAGTATCTAACTTGTTCTCAACTTGGTCTTCGCCAAAGTGCCATTTACGAATTTGCATATAAAGCACAAACCACAAAGCAAAATAAAGTACCAGTCTCAATACCCAAAAGAAAGGAAAAGAGCCAGCCTCTAAGGGAGCAAAGAAAAAGCCCGCCTTGTTGGCAATGAGCTTGTCGTAACCTTCACCGGGTTGATAGAGTTCGGCATGCGTCCAATGGAAAAGGCTGTGGCCTCCTACCAAAAACACCAACAACAATACCGCTCCGGTAATAGGCAAGTACATGCCAAAGGCTGCGGGTATGCGAAGTATCAAAGCAGACCAACCAGCTTTGGCCAAATATTGAATAGACAAGAACAAAACACCCATTACGGCAATGCTGGTGAAAAACACGCCATTAAGCCAGAGGTTTGCCCATACACGGGTAAGCCAATGATAGCCATGCTCACCACCGCCACCTGCGGCATGCTCTGCGGCGTGATGCCCTGCACCACTGAAAGCCAAAAAGGCCACACCTGCTGCGAAGAGCACAAGCCCTACGATGAGTGCAATTATTAGATTTTTACGCATGCCCGACGAAAACTCGTACTTTTCATCAAGACTATATTCTATATGTTCTGCCATAGGATTAAATGCTTAAAAAATTCATCGTTTAGGTTGTTATTTGATGTCAGCTTTTGCAGTGGCAACCGCTTCAGGCGTTTTGGCTTCTTCTTTATTATCTTTCTTTTCTTCACCTTCTGTCTTTTTCTCCTCTTCGCCTTCGGCACTTGGCTTCTTGCCTTCCTCGTCTATTTGCCCTTGCAATACATGTACATACTGTACAATTTTCCATCTTTCAAGTGCATTCATTTGCGAGGCGTGTGCCCACATACGTCCTTTTCCGTGGGTAATCACGTGGAAGATATGGCCACCATTGTATTTAGCGATTTGCCCGCCACCAAGGTTGGCTACCCCCTGATACACGACACCTACTTTGCCCTGCCCTTTGCCATCGGCACCGTGGCAAGAGGCACAAAAACGCTCGTACAATACTTTTCCTTCTGCAATGGTATTCTTGCTTACAGGAAGGGGGTTCACTAAGTTTTTCTCTGCCCACTCGATGCTATCGCGATGTGTATTGTACACCATCAAGCCCAAGTCTATTTCTTCACCCGACTCGCTCACATAGGTAGTCTTATAATTTCTACGTGATACTGTTTTGGGTGCAGGCTCTCTCATATTCATTCCATAAGGATTGATTTTGTTTTCCTCGCCATCTATTTGGCTGAGAGGCTCATAAGCATTGGAATGATACATATTAGGAGCATATTCCAAGCCCGTATCATTGGGGTCTTTGCTACAGGAAGTAAACAAGCTACCTGCTGCTATCAGAGTACAAAGCGTGAATAATGTGCGTTTGAGAGTCATGATTCAAATATCTTTATTGTGTAAAAACACCGTGAGTTTTTATCTTTCTATGATTTTAGGATTACTTTCAGCGCCCAAAGACACCAAGATGTCGGCTACTTCTTCTTTGCTTTTACCAACATTTTTGTCTAAGTCTATCACCAAAGCATATTTGTCGTCGGTAGTACGGCGGTCAAACATAAACTCTTTTTTGCCCGGCCCCATATTGTTGGAGATGAAAAAAGTAGTAACCATACCCAAAGCGGATATCAATACAGTGGCCTCAAAAGTAACGGGCACCATCGTAGGAATGGCCACAAAGTTTTTGCCTCCGATAATCATCGGCCAATCTACGCCCATCATGAGGCTAATCATCGCGATAGCCAACAGCATACCCGTAGCCCCAAAGCAGAAAGCTGCAATAGGAATACGTGTACGTGGATGCCCAATATATACATCTATATGGTGAATAGGGTGTGGAGAATAGACTTCGTGCACTTTTAACCCCTTTTCATTGATTTTTTTCACTGCCTTTGTTACAGTCTCTTCGTGGTCATAGATACCTATGATATATGAATGTTTTTCTACAAGCTTTTGGTTGGCCATAACAGCTATTCGTTTATATGAATGATATTTTACAGCCGAGTGCCTTTGAAGAGCTCTCGGCTGTCTGTTTTATTCTGCTTTTTTATTATAATTTGCACTTACTTTCATGCTTTCTGCACCGGCTTTGATTTTCTCGATAGCCTTTTTACGCGCATTTTCATCGGTAGAGTTCAATACAGTCTTCACCTCTGCCATGTTGATTACAGGCAAGAACTTAGCAAAAAGGAAGAAGCAAGTGAAAAATAAGCCAAAAGAGAAGACATAATCTCCTACATCATAAATCGTAGGATAAAACATCGCCCAGCTTGAAGGCAAGTAATCTCTGTGGAGAGAGGTTACAATAATCACAAAACGCTCAAACCACATCCCGATATTCACTACAATCGAAAGTACAAAAGTCCATACCAAGCTTCTGCGCACTGATGTAAACCAGAAAAGCTGTGGAGAGATTACGTTGCAGGTCATCATCGCCCAATAAGCCCACCAATAAGGACCAAATGCACGGTTGATAAAGGCATAGCTTTCGTATTCTACACCAGAGTACCAAGCGATAAAAAATTCTGTGATGTAGGCTATCCCTACGATAGAACCCGTGAGGATGATGATTTTATTCATCAACTCAATATGCTCAATCGTAATATAATCTTCTAACTTGAACACCACACGGGTGATGAGCATCAAGGTCAATACCATCGCAAAGCCTGAGAAAATCGCCCCTGCCACAAAATAAGGAGGGAAAATGGTAGTGTGCCATCCGGGAATTACCGAAGTAGCAAAGTCCATACTTACAATGGTGTGTACCGAAAGTACGAGCGGTGTAGAAAGGCCCGCCAAAATCAAGGCAACATATTCGTAGCGTGCCCATACTTTGGAGCCACCCTCCCAACCAAAAGCCAACAGACCATACATAAATGCTCCAATAGGGCGGCGAGCCGCTTTTTTGGCTTTGCGCTGCTCAGGAGTATCTGTATCGAGCAAAGGATTTTCTTCTAAAGTTTGCAAAGCTCTGTCGCGGATAGTGGCCAAATCAGGAATCAGACCTACATACCAAAATACTACCGATACAGTAAGATAAGTACTAATTGCAAATACGTCCCATACAAGTGGAGAGTGGAAGTTTACCCACAAAGAGCCATAAGTATTGGGCAAAGGCAATGCCCAATGTGCCAACCAAGTGCGTCCCATGTGCATCAAGATAAAGCTACCTGCACAAAGTACCGCAAAGATAGTCATTGCCTCAGCAGCACGGTTGATAGAAGTTCTCCATTTCTGACGGAACAGCATCAAGATGGCTGAAATCAAAGTACCGGCGTGGCCAATACCTACCCACCACACGAAGTTGGTGATGTCCCAAGCCCAGCCAACGGTTTTATTCAAACCCCATACTCCGATACCGTACCACCAAGTAGAAGCAAGGGAAATTCCTCCTAAGGCGAGCAACAGCAAAGAGACCGCAAGTGCAGCAAGCCATACGATATTAGGCTTGGCTTCTACCTGCTTGCACACATCGTTGGTGATGTCGTGCATTGTTTTTCCACCTGTTACGAGGGGTTCTCTGATATGTGAAGTAACCTGCATGTGATTTATATTTTAAGGTTCTGTCTAAAACTAAGCTTTATTTCTGATTTTGGTCAAGTAAGAAATATTAGGTCTTACGTTGATTTCCTCTAAAACGTGGAAGCTGCGAGGCTCTGCGAATACCACATCTCCTGTTTCTTCGTTTTTAGAGATTTCGAGAACTTGCGCAATCTGGCTTTCCGGGTCGTTCATATCTCCAAAAACGATTGCATCAGCAGGGCAGGCTGTTTGGCAGGCTGTTTTCACTTCGCCGTCTTGCAGCTTGCGCTTTTCCTTTCTGGCCTTCAACTTGCCTTCTTGGATTCTCTGTACGCAGAGGGAGCATTTTTCCATTACCCCACGAGAACGTACCGTTACATCAGGATTGATGACCATCTTGCCCAAGTCTGTGAAAGGCAGGTAGTTTACATCTTCAAAGTTCTTATCGTTGGTGTAATTGAACCAATTGAAGCGACGTACTTTGTAAGGACAGTTATTGGCGCAATAGCGTGTACCGATACAACGGTTGTAAGTCATTTGGTTCAGACCTTCCGAGCTGTGCGTGGTAGCCAATACAGGGCATACCGTTTCACAGGGGGCGTTGTTACAGTGTTGGCACATCATCGGCTGGAACACTACTTCGGGCTCTTCAGAGGCTTTTTCCATCTCAGAGTAGCCGCTCAGTGTTTTATATTCCTTTTCCTTTTCTTTAGGAACTACCGAAGAGTAATAGCGGTCTATACGCAACCAATGCATTTCGCGACGGTTCAGTACTTCTTGCTTTCCTACTACGGGCACGTTGTTTTCAGACTGACAGCCTATCAAACAAGCGCTGCAACCATTACAAGCGTTCAGGTCTATCACCATTCCCCACCAGTGATTGCGGTCATAGGCTTTTTGGTGGCCTTTCCACATCGTGATTTCGGTAGGCTTTTTAGGGCCTTCGGCAGTCATGATGCTGTGATACACACGTCCTGCGTTAGGGGCTTTTTGGTATTCGGAGAGCTTGGCCTCTTGCACAATGTCGCGTCCCATAATAGTTTGGTGCGTTTGTGTCTGTGCAATCGGGATATTTTTATCAGTTTTGGCAATCTTTACATCAGCACTGCTGTATTGAAGAGTACCATTTTTGATAGCCAAGAAAGGATAAGCATCTACTCCTACACCATTGCCTACTTTTCCGGCTTGGCTGCGGCCATAGCCCAGGGCCAAAGATACCGTTCCGGCGGCTTGTCCGGGTTGTACCAATACAGGTACTTCTACAGAGTAGCCATTGGCCGATACTTTTACCACATCTCCTTGCTTGAGGCCTTCTTTGTTGGCATAAGCGATAGATACAGCGAGGTAATTGTCCCAAGTAGCTTTTGTGATAGGGTCAGGCAACTCTTGTAACCAAGGGTTGTTGGCCAAAGCGCCACTACCAATAGCTACTTTTTGGTAAGTAACCAACTCTATCGTCTTGTTATCGTCTTGGTAATTGGCAGCAATGTTAGAAGATGCTGCGTTTACATCGCCTTGGAAATCTATACCACCACCTCCGGCAGTAACTTTCTCTTTTTCGTTTTCTTTTGCTACGGCAACTACGGCGCTGTTTTCATATACGCCATCGTGGAGGGTTTCTACCCACATTTTCTCGAAATCGTCTCCTTTAAGGATGTTGTTTCTCCAGTAGCTGCGTAGGTAATCGTAGTAGCTTGATTTGTTGCCTGTCCAAGAGAGCAAGCTTTCTTCTGCTTGGCGCGTCTTAAAGATATTGGTAATAGTAGGCTGCATCAAGCTGAAGCTTCCTTTGCGAGGTTCTGCATCACCCCAAGACTCTAGGAAATGGTTGCTGGGGAGGATATAGTTGCAGAGGGCAGAAGTTTCATCTATTTTATCGGAAAGAGACACGCTCAAAGAGATATTTTTGAGGGCTTCACCGAGTTCTTTGCCTTTGGGGAAATCATACACAGGATTTACTCCGTAGAAAATAGCCCCACCAATACTACCGTTCTTAGCGGCTTCTACAAATTTCAACATCTCCTCGTCATTGCCTTGCTTCAAGTAAGAAGGCGTATCAAGATTGATGGTGCTTTCGTAGCTGCCCAAATGGTGATTGATGGCATTTACCAGAATTTGTACGCTGGGGTCATTAGAGCCTGCTACCAAAAGGGCTTTACCACGCTTGGCTGTCAAGTCTTTGGCGGCTTCTTCTACCTTCTTAGCGATTTTTTCATTGCTAATGGCCGCTACGTTCAAGCTACCTCCTACTACTTTGTTGTAGAGGTGTGCAATCACCAAGCCTTCTTGCGAAGGTCTGATTTGCACGCGGTAATCGGCATTGGCACCACTCAAAGACATTCCACTTTCAAATTGATAGTGGCGCGACATATCGTTTTTGCCTTTGCCCAAGCGGCGTGTTTTGGCATATTGCTTGGCATACTCGATAGAAGAAAGCCAAGTACCGAGGAAATCAGCACCAACACTTACGATGGTTTCTGCCTTGCTAAAATCATATACAGGCAAAGCATTGATACCAAAAGATTGTTCGTTGGCTTTCAGAATCCCATAGGCCGATACGGCATCATAGGAAATATGCTTTACATTTGGGTATTTGCTTGTAAACTCTCCGATAAGTTTCTTGGCCGTAGGGCTGAGGATAGAGCCTGTAACCAAATATACTGTTTGGCTGCTCGCTTGCAAAGCTGCGATAATCTCCTTGTCGGCATCTTCAAAGCTGATATTTGCTTTTTTGGCAAGTCCCTTCTTTGCACCATCTTGGATGCGGGAGAGGTCGTAGAGGCTCAGGATAGAGGCCAACACGCGAGCGCTGCTCCCTCCTTGTGTTACTTTAGACAGCTCGTTACCTTCAATTTTGATGGGGCGACCTTCGCGGGTCTTTACCAAAATGCTGCAATACTCACCGTCTTGGGCATAGGTAGAGGCATAATAGTTGGCAATGCTGGCTTCAATTTCTTCGGGCTTGTTGAGGTAAGGAATGGCCTTTTTCACAGGTGCTTCACAAGCAGCCAAGGATACAGCAGCTACTCCAAAGCCCATGAGCTTCAAAAAGTCGCGACGGTTGGTACCGCTTCCCTCCTCTTGCTTTCCACTCTGCTCGCTTACAGGCAGATAGTCAGGAAACTCCTTGTGTGCATTTTTTACAAAATCCACATCATTTGTAAGCTCTTCTATACCTTTCCAATATATCTTGTTATTCTCCATTGTTCGTTTAGATTGTCTGTTTCAGAAAAAATTAAAAACTGAAATTCGAGGGAAAAATTTAGTAGTGACACTTAGAGCACTCTAATCCTCCAATATCTTTTACTTTTATCTCAGAGGCTCTCAAGCCGTCTGCTTTGTGTGCTGCCAACAAGCGGTCGTAGTATTCGTTGCCTTCGGCTTTCACTACGGTCTTGCGGTGGCAATCAATACACCAGCCCATGGTGAGCGGGGAGCGCTGCTGCACTACTTCCATCTTCTCAATCTCTCCGTGGCAGTTTTGGCACTCCAAGCCTCCGGCAACGGTATGCTGTGAGTGATTGAAGTAAGCCAAATCAGGCAAATTGTGTACACGCACCCATTGGATAGGTTTGTCGTTTTCGATAGCCGTATAAATCTTCTGAATCTCAGGAGAGGTTCTTTTGATTTGGTTGTGGCAGTTCATACACACATTGGCAGCAGGGATACTGGCTGACTTTCCTTTATATACAGAGGTGTGGCAATAACCGCAATCTATTTCATAATGGCCTGCGTGTAGTTTGTGCGAGAAAGCGATGGGTTGCTTAGGCGCATAACCTGTTTGTACGCCAATATTCATTACCTTGTCAATGCCCGATTTGGCTACCACCAATACAAAGAGAATTCCTACGATAGTTAAGAAAGCTCTGCTTTGGAATACTGCACCCAAGTCAAAACGCTGGTTTACCAATTCTTTTTCGGCCTCAGGCAGGTCTTCGCGCTGCTGCAGGAAGCGAGTGAGCAACTGCGTGATAATCACCAATACCAACAACACCAAGCCTAATACCACTACCAAAGCACCCAGCACTACATTCAGGTAGGTATTGTCGGCGGGAGCGCCAGCTGCACCTGCGGTGTCTCCTGTACTGGCTGTTGTAGCAGAGGGCGGCACATAAGCATTCACATAAGCCAAGATAGAGCGGATGTCGTCGTCGGACAAGTCTGGGAAAGCCTGCATCTGAGTTTTGTTGTACTGATTGTACAAAGCTACGGCATAAGCATCTCCACTGGCGATTACGGCCTGAGAGTTGCGAATCCACTTGATAAGCCAAGCTTCATCACGGCGTTCTGAGATTCCTTGCAAACCCGGCCCTACCATTGCCTTATTAGAAAGTGCGTGGCAAGAAGCACAGTTACCGGAAAACAACTCTTTACCTTTTGCGATTTGAGCCGCATCACCATCTTGCGCAAATGCAGCTTGCATTGCCCAAAGTAATACGAAGACGAAAGAGCAAAATCTTCTCAGGTGCTTACGTGTGTTTGTGTTCAGCGAAAACATATTGAATGGTTGATTATATATCTGATTGATGCCTAATTTTACTGTATTTTGATTCATATTCCCTTGTTATTCGTACAAAAATAATATCGGAACTTTACTAAACAAACAACCTCATTGAAACAAGTAAAAAGGGTTTTGAGGTAATTTTTGTTATTTTCAATACAATATCCTATTTTACAGCTACTTATACAATACTTAGTACCCCCAAAATATACAATTTAGAATTATTTTAAATAAGGTTCTTACCAAAAGCTTTGATGTTAAAGAACAAAAGCTGTTTTTGTAGTTTATTCTAAACTTTTTGTCTAACAAAGACAGTTTCACAAAGCGCCAAGATATTTTTACAAGGAGATTGTTGGCAATATAAGGCAGAACTGTTAGTTTCGCTCTATCTTTTAATCCAGCTTTTATGAATTATTGGCTTTCCTTATTGATTTTCAGCCCGCTTCTGGCATTGCTCTTACTTGTATGGCTGCCCGCCGCAGGCCACAAAATGCTTGTTTTGGGATGTACCTTGCTGCAATTGGCACTCACTATATATATATATGTACAATTTGACCCCGGTCAAAGCGCGCCGCAATTCGTAGAGCACTACGAATGGATTCGGCTCTCGCTGGGTACTTGGGGAGCGCTTTCTATTGACTACCACCTCGGCCTCGACGGCCTCAATGCGGCCATGCTCCTGCTTTCGGCCATTGTAATGTGTGTGGGAGCGCTGGCCTCTTGGCGCATCACCCATCAATCCAAGGGCTATTTTGCGCTGTACCTGCTGCTTTGTTGTAGCATTCCGGCTTGCTTTGTAGCGCTCGATTTCTTCTTGTTTTTCCTGTTTTTTGAGTTTATGCTGCTGCCTATGTACTTCCTGATAGGCCTTTGGGGAGGTACGCGACGGGCTTATGCAGCCATCAAGTTTTTTATCTATACCTTGGTGGGCTCGGTATTTATTTTGATGGTGATGATTGCGCTTTATACCTCGGTGATAGACCCTGTCAAAACCGCCTTGTCGGTAGGTTTGATTGAAAAATCTACGGATTTCAATGAAAGTACTGCCTTACGAGTACAAGAAATGCTGGCCGATGACACCATCCCCTCGGAGCGATTGGTACACACCTTCAACTTGTTTTATATGACAGAAAAGGGCAATTTTGTCCCCAATGCGCTCCTTTCGCCCCAAAATACTTGGCGCTTTGCCTCGCTCGATGCCCGCCTTTGGGCTTTTTTGGCATTGTTTATCGGCTTTGCCATCAAACTACCCGCCGTACCACTGCATACTTGGCTGCCCGATGCCCACGTAGAAGCCCCTACGCCTATCTCGGTGGTGCTGGCAGGAGTGCTCCTCAAGATAGGCGGCTATGGCCTACTGCGCATTGCTTTTCCGATATTTCCCGAAGGGGCGGCTTATTTCAGCTTCTTTATTGCCGCCGTAGGAGTGCTTTCTATTCTGTACGGCGCACTGAATGCCTTGGCGATGAGCGATTTCAAAAAAATGATTGCCTACTCTTCGGTATCGCACATGGGCTTCGTTCTGCTGGGCTTTGCCTCGCTGAGCCAAGAAGGGCTGCAAGGAGGGATTTTTCAGATGTTTAGCCACGGTATTCTCTCCGCCTTGCTCTTTTTGTTGGTAGGCGTACTCTACGAGCGCACTCACGACAGACAAATAGCCAATTACCAAGGGCTTATCAAGCAGATGCCGCTCTATGGGGTGTGTACAGCCATTGCATTTTTCGCTTCCTTGGGCTTGCCTGCTTTTTCAGGCTTTATTGGGGAGCTATTTACGATTCTGGGCGCTTTTGGAGCAGAGCACTTGCCTTGGTGGCTGCCTGTGGGCGCAGGCTTGGGCATTGTGCTGGGGGCGGCTTACTTCCTGTGGACACTCCAGAAGATGTTTTGGGGAGATGTTTGGGTAAGAAATACCGATTGGCTTCCCCTGCTACAAGATATAAATCTCCGCGAAAAGCTGATGCTCTATCCGCTCTGTTTGCTCACTTTGGTGGCAGGCCTGTATCCGGGGCTTGTCTTTGGAGTGGGCAGCCAAGGCGTGCAATGGCTCTTAGGGCTTTTATAGCAAACACCCTCAAGGGTTTGAAATCTTGAGGGTGTTATGTAAAAACCTTTGAAAAAACTTAATAGAAGAAGCGCTCTATCAACTGCGAAACACGCTTTCCATCAGCTTTTTCACCATTGAGCAGTGCTTCGAACTCCTGCTGCTCAGAAGCATTCATTTGGTTTTTGAAGTCCACCTTGTCCAAGTTTACCGATTTTCCGGCCATCTGCCAGCTTGGGAAAGCCCTGCTTGGTACAGGCGTAAGAGCAATCATTATGGCACCATAGTGGCGCTTGTCTTCTTTGATTTTGGCATAAAGGGTATTCAAAGTGCGGTATTCGCCTTCGAGACACTGAAGGAAGCGATCTTTAGAATACAACAGTACTCCCGTAACATTAGCGTTTTGGTTGTTGCGAACGCTGCTCTCTAATATCTGCTCAATATCTTGCTCTTGGCAGTGCTCAGCTCTTTTACTTACATATACTAATTGCGACAACATTTTATTATTTGTATTTTAAAAAATGGAATGATTGTGTTTTGTATGAATAATACAGCTAAATAACAGCCCTTCTCCTTAGAATGTTCATAGTGTAGAAAAGTTTTTTATAAACTTATCGGAGAAACGTTTCTCTACAAATCATTGTTTTGTTCAAACAAATTAAGTATTTTGCCTTCTAAATCAGCTTTCCAAAGCTTATTTTTCCTCAAAATCTTAGACTCAAACAAAGATGAGTTTGGACAAAAGCGTCCATTCTAATCATTGAAAATCAGAACAATCCATCAAGAGAATCCTAAAAATCATTTAATCATAATATTTATGGCTGCAACAAAAGAGTTTTTGGAAGAAGTAAAGAAGATTTTCACGGCCTATCTCGAAAAACGTGAGCTCCGCAAAACGCCCGAACGCTTCGCGATTTTGGAAGAGATATACACCCGTGGCGGCCATTTCGACGTAGAATCGCTCTACATCAGCATGAAAAACAAAAACTACCGTGTGAGCCGCGCCACGGTCTATAATACCCTCGATATTTTGGTGGACTGCGACTTGGTAACCAAGCACCAGTTTGGTCAAAACCTTGCCCAATACGAGCGCTCCTACGGCTACAAGCAACACGACCACATGATTTGTGTGGAGTGCCACCGTGTGCTGGAGTTTTGCGACCCACGCATCCAAACCATTCAAGACATGGTGGGCAGCTTGCTCAACTTCGACATCATGCACCACTCGCTCATTTTTTATGGGGAATGTAAAAATACCGAATGCGAAGGCCGCAAGAACAAAAGCAGCAAGGACAGCAAAAAAGAAAAGAAAAACCTCCACGACCAAGGGCTGTAATAGTATAAAATAGTATATTTGCCTGTCTGAAGCCAAAATCAAAGCAGCGCCCTTTTCTTGGAAGGAAGGCCTTTGATTTTTTGCTTTTGGCATCTTATCTCTGTTTTCAACTTTCTCAATTTCAATAATGAGTGTACATCTTTTGTTAGGCTTGCAGTGGGGCGATGAAGGAAAAGGAAAAATCGTTGATTTTGTAGCACCCAAGTACCAAGTAGTAGCGCGCTTCCAAGGCGGCCCCAATGCCGGGCACACCTTGGAGTTTGACGGTATCAAGCACGTGCTGCACCAAATCCCCTCAGGTATTTTTCATAACGACATCCAAAACATCATCGGCAATGGCGTAGTGCTCGATGCGGTGGTGTTTAAGCGAGAGATTGAGGCCTTGAAGCGCTTCGACATCAACTTCTCTCAAAACCTCTTCATTTCCAAAAAAGCCCAGCTCATTTTGCCCAGCCACCGCCTGCTCGATGCCGCCTCCGAAGCCTCCAAAGGCAAGGAGAAAATTGGCTCTACGCTCAAAGGCATTGGCCCGACTTATATGGACAAAACAGGCCGCAATGGCTTGCGCGTGGGTGATATTTTGAGCAAAGATTTCCGCAAAAAATACGATACACTCGTAGAAAAACACAAAAACCTACTGGCTTTCTATCAGTTCGACTACGACTTGGCTGCCTTGGAGCAAGATTTCTTCGATGCCCTCGAATTCCTGAAAACCTTCAACCTCGTAGAAAGCGAGTACATGTTGCAAGAGGCTTACGCCGAAGGCAAGAAAATCCTCTGCGAAGGCGCACAAGGTTCTTTGTTGGATATTGATTTTGGCTCCTACCCCTTCGTAACCAGCTCCAACAC
>DAIQNQ010000024.1:0-24640 GCA_036788275.1 Thermonemataceae bacterium | reverse complement strand
AAGTGAAAAACCAAATAGAAGATATTTTATGTGAAATAAAGCTAAAGTATTTATTAAAGTGATTTTTAATTTTTAAGAGAAAAATATTTATCAAAAAATGAGAGATTTGACAAAAGTATCTATCGTAGTAGGCTTGGGTTTTGGTGATGAGGGAAAAGGGCGGACTACACAGTTTTTGGCAGAAGAATCGCCCAATGAAAGTTTGGTGATACGTTTCAATGGAGGGCAGCAGGCTGGGCATACTGTCTGCCTGCCCGATGGCCGCAGGCATGTGTGTTCGCAGGTGGGGGCGGGCACTTTGCAAGGGGCAGCTACGTATTGGTCTTCTTTCTGCACGATAGACATCGGTGCTTTGCTCAAAGAATGGCAAGCTTTACAAGCCTTAGGAATTTCCCCAAAATTGTACTGGGATTTTCATTGCCCACTTACCACGCATTACGACATTCTCTTCAATCGTTTGCAAGAAGAGCAAAGAGGAGCTAAGCGCCACGGGAGCTGCGGCATGGGCTTTGGGGCAACCATCGAGAGACATTGTTTTTCGCCTGTCAAGCTCCATGCTTTTGAATTGGCTTATCCTGAGATAATTGCGTATAAATTACCAAAAATAAGGGCGTACTATGAGCAACGCTGCCGAGAACTATCGCTCTTGGAAGCGTTTATGCAATATGAACATGACGGAGCTGACGAAATATTCTTAGAACAGGTTGAGGAAATCAACTTATTGCTCGTATCAAAAAGTGTTCACTTGCTCAATGCACCGGAAATATTTACTTCTAAAGAATACAAACATTTTATTTTTGAAGGGGCACAAGGTATTTTGTTGGATATGGACTTTGGCTTCTTTCCCCATGTAACGCGCAGCCATACTACTTCGCGTAATGCCATGCACCTTATCCATACCTACCTGAAGGAAAAACTACAAAATGCTCCCGATTTGTATTATATCACACGCGCTTACTTGAGCAGGCATGGAGCGGGCTATTTGCCTCACGAAGATTTCACTTTTCCCTTGCAACATACCGAAGCCGAGACAAATACCTACAATCCTTATCAAGAACACTTTCGCAAAAGTCCTCTGCAAGTTTCTCTATTGAATTATGCCCTCGACTGCGACAGAAGTTTTACTCTTGACATCCCCAAGCATTTGGTACTTACTTGTATAGACCAAATGCCTGACTCACAAATTCCTGTTTATCGTACTCCTACCGATGCAGTATGGATGCAAGCGCAGCAAGTTCCGCCACTTTTGTCGCAGAATTGGGAAAGCACGTTATATAGTGATAATATAATTGGAGATTTGAAAAACTTTGAAAAATAAAGTTAAAAATAATGAATAATTTTAGTGCTAAGACAAATAAAATATGTAAAAAGAAATGCTTAATTTTATTGTTATAAAAGAGACCTATCATTCAACTTAAATAAAAGTAAAAGATGTTTAAAAACTTTAGAAGCGTAAATAAATGCGCTTACGGGCAAGGCAGTTTTTTGAAACTCGGAGAGATTATCGCAGAAAAAAGAAAAGAAAATAATCAGTACTTCGTATTCTTGGTAGATGATTATTTCCAAGGGAAGGCCTTGGCCGAGCAGTTGCCTTTGGAAAAAGACGACATGGTAGAGTTTATCTATGCCGGTGGAGAAGAGCCCAAGACTTCACAGATAGATGCACTTCGTGATAAAATTCTTGCCTACAAAGGTTTGCCCAGTGGTGTAGTAGGTATTGGCGGCGGGAGTTTGTTGGATATTGCCAAAGCGCTTTCATTGATGCTTACCAATGAAGGTTCGTCGGTAAAGTACCAAGGACTCAATCTTATCCAAAAACCTGGAGTGTATCATGTGGGAGTTCCTACCATTTCGGGAACTGGTGCGGAAGTCTCGATGACGGCAGTACTCACCGGGCCGGTAAAAAAATTGGGCTTAAAATGTGAATGGACAGTTTTTGATCAAATTGTTTTAGACCCAAGCCTTACCGCTTCGGTGCCGCGTAATCAGTGGTTTTATACAGGAATGGATACTTATATTCACTGTATTGAGTCTATGACAGGACATTTGAAAAACACTTTCAGCGAAGCTTATGGTTATAAGTCTTTAGACCTATGCCGCGAGGTATTTCTTTTGGATGGTTGTGGGCAAAATGCCTTGAATGACGAGAAGCTGATGGTTGCCTCTTACTTTGGTGGCTTGAGCCTTACATATTCAGAAGTGGGTGTTTGTCATGCACTTTCCTATGGAATGTCTTTTGTATTTGGCACACGCCATGGTATTGCCAATTGCATTATTTTTAATCAGTTGGGAGACTACTACCCGGAAGGAGTAAGGGAGTTCAAGGAAATGGTTACCAAAAATAAGATTGACATTCCAAGCAATTTATCTAAATCTTGGACAGAGGAGGAAATCGAAAAGATGATTGATGTAACACTCAACCTGCATCACATGTGGAATCATGCTTTGGGAAGCGACTGGCAGCAAAAAATAAGCAGAGAGCAAGTAAGAGACTTGTATTTGAGAATGTAATATAAGTTGATTAAATCATCTTTTTATAAGCAGTATTTAAGATGTTAGAATATATAGATGCATTTGATAAATCACTCATTCAGCAAATCAACCAATGGCACCAGCCATTGGTTGATTTTATAATGTATTGGACATCCGAGACCATCACTTGGATTCCACTCTATGCTTTCTTGATTTTTCTGCTTTTCCGTACATTGGGTTGGAAGCTTACGGTTTTTTGGTTAGTTGTAATCGTCCTGATGATTACCGTGGCCGATCAATTTACGTCCTCTTTTATGAAACCCTATTTTGCTCGATTGCGCCCTTCACATGCTTTAGAAGGTTTGGCTTTACCGGCGGGCAAGGGCGGAACTTTTGGTTTTGCTTCCTCGCATGCCGCCAATACTTTTGCATTGGCCATGATGATGTATTTGCTATTGAATTTTCGTTTTAGAGTAATTGCCATCTTGTTTGTTTGGGCAACTTTCGTATCCTTTAGCAGGGTGTATTTGGGTTTGCATTATCTTACAGATGTGCTGGTTGGTGCGGGTGTAGGGATGCTCAGTGCTTGGGTATTATGGCTGGGAGGGGATTTTATTACAAGAAAATACAAGATTTCATAAAGCTACAAGACCTTTAATTTGTTCTGACCTTTGCCGGAAGCACTATGTATTGCAGTTGCCAAGCCCAATAAATGAAGAATACTTGCAGAAAAATTCTGAAGATAAATATTAAGTATGGAATTTCTAAAGGAGGAGCAAAGAGATGGGGGATGTGCACCAAGTAAAAAGAAAGTAATAGCAAACAAATAAGCCTTGCTGCCCAAGCTCTGCTCGACGGCCATAGGAGCGCCAGTGCCAATACAATTTCGGCAAGGCCGGAGCTAATGTTGTAAAAAGGCTTGGGGGAAAGAAAATCTGGCATTAATTGGTAATAAAAATCTGGCATCACAAAGTGGTTGATACCTGCTACTAAGTAGAAAAGCACTGCTCCATACAAAGATATAGGGGAGCGGAAGAAACTTTGTATTTTGCTCATTTTATAAAATTAAAAAACTTTGTGAATTAAAGTAAAATATTAAAAAATAAAGTGGAGTTTTAATTCCACTTTATTTTGAACTATGTTTATTGCCCTTTACGTAGTTCACTGATACGCTTATCCATTGCTTCGGCTTTATCTTTCATACCGAGTTCATCATAAGCAATGAAAAGGTACTCGATGATATCAATATCATTAGGCTTTAGCTTATCAGCTTGCTCAAGATGTGGCAATGCTTTTTTCAGAAAGCCATTTACTTCCTCTTGCATTTTTTTCTTTTTATTAGGATCTTTTTTCAATTCCTCGGCTATTTTTGACATGCTCTGTGATGCAACAGATGCTTTGTTATAATAAACAGCACCTAAATTGATATGGAAGAAATAGTCGTTAGGGAAAGCATCAGCACCTTTTTTGTAAAATTCAATTGCCTTATCCAATTGGTCGTTTTTTTGATGAATCTCTCCGGCAAGCTTGAGAATACTCATTTCCTTAGGAAACTTGTCTGCTCCTCTTGCAATGATAGCCATAGACTTTTCTTTATTGTTGAGCTCCTCGCTGTAAACGAAAGCAAGATTTGTATAATTACTTATTTGCGAATCATCATTTACTCCGGGGATATCAAGAATTTTTTCTGTAAATTCTACAAATGTATTAAAGTCTTTGCCTTCATAAGCAATGGCTGCACCGTATATCAGGGGTACGGTATCTTTGGGGCTAATACTATGAGCAATACGCATATCGGAGAGAGCAATTTTGAATTTACTTTCTCCTCCTTCATAAGCGTTTGCACCGTGATTTACGGCTACGGTATAGAGATACTGCAATGCCTTTTCGGCATCTTTATAGTAACCCTTTTGCTGAGGCTCCAATTCCATTGCTTTTTGATAAGCTTCGTAGGCTTTAGGAATAGGGTTGGGATCTAACTTAAAATAGGGGAGATTAGGATCAAAAGCAATACGAGTATAGATTTCACCTTTATAAAACCAAAATTTTGATTTTGAATTTATTTTCTCGTTGGAAGCAGCTTCATCTATACTGGCTTTGGCTTTGTCTATCTGTCCTTTTTCTAAAAACAATACAGCACTATTTAGGCCTCCTTGTGCCAAGGCGAGGTTTGTAATTAGTATAGCTGTTAAAAAAAATATGATTCTTTTCATGAGTATTGGGAATTTTTTAGATAATAAAATATTATTTTAGTTTAGAACGAACAATAAGAATTAAAAATTATACAGTATTTGTATTATCTTCTGTGGTATTCTCTGCCACGATATTTTCTGCATCCGGCTCTTCCTCTTCACGCTTTATCTTGGTAATAGAAGATATTTCATCTTCTTTATTGAGACGGATTAGTTTTACTCCTTGTGTGGCTCTTCCCATCACCCGAAGTTCTTGTATGGCCATACGAATAGTAATACCCGATTTGTTGATGATAAGTAAGTCATCGTCTTGACTCACATCTTTAATAGCAACAAGCTGGCCAGTTTTTTCGGTGATGTTCATGGTTTTCACGCCCTTTCCACCACGCCCTGTGATACGATATTCACTTACTTCAGAACGTTTTCCGTATCCTTTTTCCGATAAAACAAGCAGATGATTGTCGGCTCCTTCTACACAAACCATTCCTACCACACGTTCTGTTGCGTCTTCGTTGAGGCGAATTCCGCGTACTCCCGCGGCTGTTCTACCCATAGGGCGCACATCTTCTTCATTGAAGTGAATGGCACGTCCGGTATTGACGGCAATAATTACATGGTGTTTGCCATCGGTAAGTGATACATCCAAAAGTCTGTCACCTTCATTTACGGTAATTGCATTGATTCCATTCTGGCGAGGACGTGAGTAGGCTTCTAAGCTGGTCTTCTTGATGGTGCCTTTTTCGGTACACATCATGAGGAAATGGTTATTTACATAATCCGGGTCTTGGAGATTTTCCACATTGATTACAGCACGTACTTTATCTTGCGACTCTATATTGATAAGATTTTGAATCGCACGTCCTTGCGAGGTTTTGCTACCTTCCGGGATATTATAAACTTTGAGCCAAAATACTTTGCCTGATTCAGTGAATATAAGCAGGTAGTTGTGGTTAGAAGCTACGAAAAGATGCTCAGTGAAGTCATTATCGCGGGTAGTTACTCCTCTGGAGCCTACGCCTCCTCGGGCTTGAGTGCGGTATTCTGAAAGGGGAGTTCTTTTGATATATCCTTGGTGCGAAATAGTGATGAACATCTGGTCGTTGGGAATCATGTCTTCATCAGTAAATTCCTCAGCTACATGTACTATTTCCGTGCGCCGCGCATCGCCATATTTTTGCTTTATTTCAGCAAGTTCATCTTTAATAATCTGCATTCTGCGTCCTTCATCTGAAAGAATGTCTTGGAGGTCGGCAATCAGAGCTTCTATTTGCTTGTATTCATCAACTATTTTGTCTCTTTCCAAGCCTGTAAGTCTTTGCAAACGCATCTCCAAAATTGCTTTTGACTGAATATCACTCAAGCCGAAATTTGCGATAAGTTGGCTTTTTGCAGTTTCTGGGTCTATGGCAGCCCTAATCAGTTGAATGATGGCATCTAAATTATTGAGTGCAATGAGTAGCCCTTCTAAGATGTGGGCACGTTTTTGTGCCTCTGACAAATCGTATTCGGTTCTTTTAATAACCACTTCGTGGCGATGCTCTACATAATATTTGATAAGTTCGGGCAGAGCCAAGGTCATAGGACGCCCTTTTACAAGGCACACATTGTTGATGCTAAAGGTAGATTGCAGCTGTGTGTACTTATAGAGATTATTGAGTACTACATTGGGAATGGCATCACGCTTGAGTTCATATACGATACGCATGCCATCTCTGTCCGATTCATCGCGAATATCTGAAATCCCTTCGATTTTTTTATCGTGTATCAGGTCAGCAGTTTTCTCTATCAGAGAGGCCTTGTTTACCATGTAGGGAATTTCAGTAACAATAATTTGCTCTCTTCCCGTCTTGGTGGTTTCAAAAGTAGCTTTGGCACGCATCACCACACGGCCACGCCCTGTTTCAAAACCTGCTTTCACTCCTTGGTATCCATAAATGATGCCTCCGGTAGGGAAGTCGGGTGCGATGATATACTTCATGAGCTCTGCCGCAGTGATAGCTGTATTATCAATATAGGCCAAAATACCTTCTACCAGTTCACTGAGGTTGTGCGGTGCCATGTTAGTGGCCATCCCTACGGCAATACCGGCAGTACCATTCATCAGCAAGTGCGGAATTTTGCCGGGAAGCACAGTAGGCTCTGTGAGGGAATCGTCGAAATTGGGTTGAAACCTTACGGTATTTTTATTGATATCAGTGAGTAGTTCTTCGGCAATGCGCTGGAGGCGGGCTTCTGTGTAACGCATCGCTGCGGGTGAGTCGCCATCTACAGAGCCAAAGTTACCTTGTCCATCTACTAAGGGATAACGCAAAGACCACTCTTGCGCCATGCGTACCATGGTGTCATACACAGAGGCATCGCCGTGGGGGTGGTATTTGCCCAGTACTTCTCCAACAATTCTGGCTGATTTTTTATAGGCTTTGTTATGATATACCCCTAATTCTGCCATACCAAATAATACTCTGCGGTGTACCGGCTTGAGCCCATCTCTTACATCAGGAAGCGCACGCGATACAATTACAGACATAGAATAGTCTATGTAGGCGGTGCGCATCTCATCTTCTATATTGATGGGAATGACATTTGCGTTGAAATCGGTTTGATTATTCATATATACTTTAAAATAATTGGAACGCAATTTACTAAAAAAAAGCGTAAAAAGGATGGGTTTTGCTTAAAATGATGCAGGAAGTTCTTGTATGTAAAATATTGATTAAGAGTATTTTAAAATTATTTTATACTCATTTTTTCAAGCTCTTTCTTGTTCTTGCCGGAATATCTGATTTTATCAAATTTTTTATATCGCAGCCCTTCTTCAGTACGGTGTTTTTTCTTAAAAATACGTCGCCACCAAGGTACACCGGAATAGACCTCTAAGGAGGCATTCACACCTTCTGCATTTTTTTGTATTTGGGCACCTTCGCTATCGGTTTCTCCACCAAAAAAGTGTGTATGATCACCAATCATGTGGCAGGAGTCCACCGGGCAACGTTTGGCACAGCCACAAGTAGCTAAAACAGTGAAAATCAGGAACAAGAAAGGGAGGGCTTGAATCTTTTGCATAATAGGTGATCTTCGTGAATTTACTTGTACGAATTTACTTGTTTTTTTGATACAAGTGCACGTCTCTTTGTGGGAAAGGGATGGTAATGCCTTGCGCATCGAAGGCTTCTTTTACCCCTTCATTAATTTCAAAATATACGGTCCAATAGTCTTCGGTTTTGCACCAAGGGCGTACTACAAAATTAATGCTGCTTTCTCCAAATTCCATCAAAGCAATCGTAGGTATAGGCTCAGGCAATACCTTGGGATGTTGGCTTACAATGTTGCGCAGCACTTCTTTTACTTTCTTGAGGTCATCTTGATAACTTACACCATAGCGTAAATCCACGCGTCGTGTGCCACCACGAGAGTAATTAATGATACTTCCATTAGAAAGGTTTCCGTTGGGGATAATAATAATTCGATTATCGGGCATTTGGATGTATGTATGGAAAAGCTGTATGGCCGTAACTGTTCCGAGCTGCCCTTGTTGTATTTCGATAAAGTCGCCTACTTTGAAAGGGCGCAGCAATAAAATAAGGACTCCTCCGGCAAAATTGCTCAAGCTGCCTTGCAAGGCCAAGCCAACAGCCAAACCTAAAGTGCCGAGCAGTGCCAAAAAAGAAGTAGTCTCGACACCCACCATATTGGCAACACTTAAAAGCAGGGCTATTCTGAGTGCGATACTCAGCACTTTTGAAAGAAAAGGCCTGATGGTAATATCTATATTGGCTCTTTCGAGGAGATTTTGGGTGATTTTCTTGAACCTTCCAATAAGCCAAAATCCTACTACCAATACCCCCAGCGCCAAAAGGATTTTTGGGGTATGTACAGCAGCCAACTGAATTAGTTGTGTCAAGTATTCCAACATGAGCTTTTCGATGTCCATACAAATATTTTGAGTTTTAAGTTGATATATACAACGATAAAGCCTGACAAGTTTTATACTTATCAGGCTTATCAATGTGCTGAGTTCTCTAGAGCATCTTGCGGATAGCTTTGAGCTGTGCTTTTAAGTTTTGAATTTCTTTAGTAGCAAGTTCTACCTTTTCTTCAAAAGAAGCCCTGAACTGATTGGCTTGCTTGCTATTGGCAAAGAAACCTAAGTTGTTGTTGAGCGTAGCCAGTTCATCTTCCAGCGTCTTGATACGCTTACGGATATTCTCTTCTTTTTTATAGAGTTTCTTTTCTGCATTTACAGGATTAGGAGAGAGCTTCATTTCTGTACTAATCAGCAGATTTTCCTGGGCTTCCTCACTCAAAGTGCTTTTTTGGAGCATGGCTGTCAAAGTCTTTTGGAAACGCTCTGTGATTTTATCTTTTTGCTTTTTGGGTACAAAGCCTATCTGCTTCCACTCTTCGGTGATTTGCTCCAGCAGAGAGGGCAAGTCCAAAGCTGCCAAATCTTCAGAAGAATAAGCATTGAGGCGCTCGCAAATAGCGTTTTTTTGCTCTAAGTTTTGCTTATAGATAACATCTTGAGAAGCAAACTTCTGCCTGCGTGCCTCAAAAAAGCTATCAAGTATATTTTTGAAACGAAGGTAAATCTCTTCTTTCTGCTTTTCAGGTACAGCCCCCGTATTTTTCCAAGCTTCTTGTAGCTTTTTGAGCTTATCGGCATTGGCTTCCCACTGTGTTTGGGCTTCATTATCAGCCATAATCTTCTCCGCTTCCTCGCAGATGGCTATTTTCTTTTGTAGATTTTCTTCTCTACTTTCATCAAGTTTTTTGAAGAACTCATTTTTATTTCTAAAGAAAGCCTTGAAAACCGCCCAAAACTGCTTGTTAAGCTCTTTTGCTTTTTCTCTTGGCACAGGGCCTACGGCTTCCCAGCGCTTCTGTACCTCGAGCATTTCCTTTGTTTTCTCGTTCCACTCTTTTATTTTTTCCAATTGCATCTCTTTGTAGGGAAGCAGTTCTTGGAAAACAGCCTGCTTGGCCAAGAGATTTTCCTGCATGGTGGCCTTGAGCGATTCGACACGTTTACGTTTTTGCTCATATACCAAGTCAGAAGCTTTTTTGAATCGTTCCCATATTGTTTCTTGGGCTTCTTTGGGCACCGGACCTATGTGCTTAAACTCCTCGTGCAGCTCATTGAGTGTTTTTACAACTTCCTGCAAGTTTTCATTTTGCGACAAAGCCTCTGCTTTTTCGCAAATCTCTATTTTGCTCTCTAAGTTGCGTTTGCGGTCAAGGTCTTTGAGGTCATTATAAATGCTATGGTTGTTATAAAAAATATCCATCAAAGCATTGTAATTAGCCCAAAGCTCTTTGGCATTGCCTTTGGCAACAGTACCAATGCTTTTCCACTCTTTTTGAATCTGCTTTACTTCCTTAATGGTTTCTTCATTTTCGGGTAGCTCAATCAGGCTACGAAGCTTCTCAATCAAGTCTTGTTTGCGCTCTAAGCTTTGGCGACGCTCTTCTTCTACCTTTTTCTTTTGCGCCTGTTTTGTTTTACGTATCTGCTGTGCAAAATCATAAAACTCGCTTGTAAGCGTATCCTGTTTCCATTCAAAGCCGTCTGCTTCGCCTCCTTCTGCCACAAAACGTTCTAAGGCTTCTTCTTTTTCATGATTGACGATTTCCTCAAAGAAAGGCTTTATCTTTTGCAAAAGTGTTGCCGCTTCTTCAATTTCTTCCTGCTGAAGATTTCTGCCAACAAAGGGCTTTATCAAAGCAAAAAGCTCTGCTTTGGAATGATGGCTGTAGTCTTCTTCTGGCTCCTCCGTACCGGCCTCCTCTATATTGTGTACTTGCTCTTCGGTATTGTTTTGCTCTGAAAGAGGGTAAAGTTGCTCATTTTGCTCTTCTTGAGCTTTCTCTTCGTAATTCATATCCGTCAATGGGTTGTTAGAGGACTATTTTGCTTGTGAATTTGAGGCTAAATATAGTAAATTTAGAGGATTTCGCTTTATCTTTGTTTGTAATTTATTTAAAAATAGCAGATAAATAGCCCTATGAATCATAAAATAGCAGACCTTAGAAAAGAGTACAGCTTGAAAAGTTTGGATGTAAGCAATGTTGCCAATAATCCTATTGAAGAATTTGAACGCTGGTTTGATGAAGCGTTCCAATCCGAAATAGAAGAGCCCAATGCGATGTTTGTTGCTACGGCTGCCAGTGGGAGGATTTCGGGACGCGTGGTGCTTCTAAAGGGTATAGAGGAGGGGGACTTTGTGTTTTTTACCAATTATAATAGCCTCAAAGGGCAAGCCATTGTTGAAAATCCACAAGTAGCACTTACCTTCTTGTGGACAGCTCTGGAGCGACAAGTGCGCATTGAAGGTGTAGCCAGTATTGCTTCTGAGACCTATTCGACACAGTACTTTCATAGCCGCCCACGGGAAAGTCAAATTGGTGCTTGGGTGTCGCCACAAAGCCAAGTGATTGAAAGTCGTGAGTTTTTGGAACAAGAATACCAACGTTACAGTAAACTATTCGCACAAGAAGCAGTTATTCCCAAGCCACCACATTGGGGGGGGATAGCCGTGAAACCAAGACTTGTAGAATTCTGGCAGGGCAGGGCCAGCCGCCTACACGATCGCATCGTGTATGAATGGGCTGAGGAGGGCAATGCTTGGAAGATATACCGATTAGCACCATAAAATAATTTTTATTATGTTAAATACGTTGATGACCAAGAGGTTGGGAGTCATTTTAAAAATAATTGAAATAAATCATAGCTTTTGTTTGGTGGATATAGGAGAGAGTGCTATATTTGCATCACTTTTACGGAGAAATAATACAAAAATCTCCTAAAACGGGATGTAGCGTAGCCCGGTATCGCGCCACATTTGGGATGTGGAGGTCGCAGGTTCGAATCCTGCCATCCCGACAAGCTACTACTGTGCGTAGCCAATGGTTCCGTAGCTCAGTTGGATAGAGCAACTGCCTTCTAAGCAGTAGGTCTTTGGTTCGAATCCAAACGGAATCACATTTAAGAAATAGAGTGAGGTGCCTGAGTGGCCGAAAGGAACGGTTTGCTAAACCGTCGTACGGGTCAAACCGTACCGCGGGTTCGAATCCCGCCCTCACTACCAAAAAGCTATCAGCAATGGTAGCTTTTTTTATTGTCCTTATTTTTCTCGTAGCATTTTTTACAAAGACTTTCCTTGGCATAGCTTACTATTATGCCAAGGAAAGTCTTTGTTTTGTTAGAGATATGTCATTTGTGTATTTACTTACACTTCTTCAATGGATTTATCAAACATTATCCATTTATACAATGTATATGAACGAATATGTTTTGCTGCTTTCATTTTAGCAGAGTACTTTGACTATCAAAGTAAAATTCACTACATAATAACGGTATTCTAAATAAAAAATGTCCCACAGTAAAAGACCAAGCTGAAACATATAAAAGCATCAAATATTTGTTTAGTCATTAATGTATAAATACTTGATTAACAGTTAGTTATATTAAATATTTTGCTTGTGGTCAAGATGTCCACCAGCAAAATAAAGAATATTATTCTTTTAGCTTGCTTCGTAACACTTCTAAGTGAGAAATAATTTCTTCAATATCTTGCTCTGTGCTTATCTTCTTGATAGATTTAATAATTGCCTTTTTTTGGAAATCAATACTATCTTTTTCTATGACTATTTTTGGTTTCGTTACTGTCTCCAAAGCGATAGCTTCTTGTTCTTCTTCAATAGGAGGTACAAAGGGCTGACCTTTCAAAATAGCATCTCTTAAAGCTTCTATGAGTTTTTCAGAACCTTGAAGTCCATATTCAGTAATTTGCGAAGCAGGCATCTGGAGATCTCTGTTAAGAATCTTGTTCTTTATCTCTATATTTTCCCCTGAGATTCTATTTACGGCCATTGCAAATTTTTCATCTCTTTGAATTGTTTTCGGAGAGACTTTAAATAACTCTGCAAGCCTTTCGTGTGTTTTTTGCTGGTGGTCAGGCTGACCACTGCCACCTTTGGTATATTGATTACCTTTAAAGCTATCTTTTTGCTTTTCTAAGGTATATTGAGTGCCTCTAAGATAAGATTTTGTTTTTTCTGTAACATTTCTTTTGCCCAGCTGATTGTTAATCATCCAGTCTTTTACAGCCTCAATATTCTCAAAATCTTTTATTTCTATTTTGAAGTCAATCTTATGCTTTTTGCAAATACCATAACGATTATGCCCATCAATCAAAATATATTCTTCCTGATTATTCCATAAGATAATGGCTTCTCTACAACCTTCTGCTATAATATTCTCCTCCAGCTGCACGTGCTCTTCTTTCGTGAGGGGAGGGATAAGCTGCTTGAGTTCTTCGACAATTACAATGCGCTCTTTGATACTTCCCTGAAGTGTATTTTTATGGTCAATAGCCCCTTGCAGGATATTCTGAAATTTACCTTTCTTGTTCATATAATAGTTCTTTTGCGAGTTTCATATAATCTTCTGCTCCTGCAGAATTACTATTGTAAGAAAATATATCTTGATTGACTGCCGATGCTTCTGCAAGGGCTACATTACTCCGAATCATTGTATCAAATACTTTCCCTTGATAAATACTCTTTACTTGTTCAGCAATCTGATTCCTCACTACTGTTCTATCTATCTGGGTGATGAGCATTCCTATTACTTCTATATGAGGATTCAAATTTTCTTTAAGCTCTTCTATCAATGAAAGAATTGTTTTTAGCCCTTTGGTTGCAAGGTATTCTGCCTGTACTACAAGCAAAGTATATTGAGATGCAATAAGTGCATTGAGTGTAAGAATACTCAAACTGGGCGGACAGTCAATCAATATATAATCGTAATTTTTTGAAAATGAGTGTAATATCTTCCTCAGCCTAAAGTATCCATTTACCTCTGTTTGAAGCTTCAACTCTGCCTCAGACAAGTCTATGTCAGAAGGTAAAAGAGAAAGCCCCTCAGATATTTGAAGAATAGGGGGGAAGGCATCCTCACAAAGTGCATGATAAATATTGCTCTCAGGATTTTCTATCCCTACCGACTGCGATAAATTAGCTTGTGGGTCTATATCTACTATAAGAATGCGCTTGCCAAGAATTGCAAGTGCTTTTCCTAAATTCAGTGTAGTAGTCGTCTTGCCTACACCTCCTTTGTGATTTACGATAGAAATTATCTTCATATTCACGAAATTGTGATTGTTTTTGGAATAATTTACGAATATAATAATTTTTAAAATGACAAGATAAAATATGCCCAATAAAAAGAAAAAACCTGACAGTTTGCTGTCAGGTTTTTTCTTTTTAAAGACTAAAGATGTCTTATCGCTGGTCGAGTGATACATAATCGCGCTTCACAGCACCGGTATATATCTGACGAGGCCTCCCGATAGGTTCTCCATTTTGACGCATTTCGAGCCATTGAGCCAACCAACCCGGCAATCGTCCCAAGGCAAACATTACCGTAAACATATTTACAGGAATGCCCAATGCTTTGTAAATAATGCCTGAATAGAAAT
Source organism: Thermonemataceae bacterium (assembly GCA_036788275.1). GTDB lineage: Bacteria > Bacteroidota > Bacteroidia > Cytophagales > Thermonemataceae > DAIQNQ01. Next base: position 10,497 of record DAIQNQ010000024.1, on the reverse strand, counting down.
CTACATTAGGATAAAGTTTTCTATCAATAAAGTATTGGTCATTGAGTGCTGCGTGCTCAAGCTCCATAGCAATATCTAAAAGAGGGTCTTTTACATTAAGAGCTTTCAATACATCGTCAGCTGCTTTCTTGATGATTTTTGCTCTTGGATCAAAGTTTTTATATACTCTATGTCCAAAACCCATCAATCGGAATCCACTTTCTTTATCTTTTGCTTTTTCCACAAAAGATTTCACCGTACTTCCAGATGTATGGATTTCTTGTAGCATTTCAATCACTTGCTGGTTGGCACCTCCATGCAAAGGCCCCCAGAGCGCATCAATACCCGCCGCAATAGAAGAATATAAACCTGCGTGAGAAGAGCCTACCAAACGTACAGTAGAAGCAGAGCAGTTTTGCTCGTGGTCTGCGTGCAGAATCAGCAATTTATCTAAAGCTTGTGCTACCACAGGATTTGGCTCGTAAGCCTCTACTGGCAAGCTGAACATCATGTGTAAGAAATTAGAACAATAGTCTAAATTATTCTTAGGGTAGTTCAGAGGATGACCTTGTGAGTTTTTATATGACCAAGCCGCAATGGTAGGCAGTTTGGCAATAATACGGGTAATGGTAAGATCTAAATAATCTTTGTCTTTGATGTCCATACCTACCGCTCTTGGATAAAAAGCCGAAAGGGAAGTAACCAAAGCAGAAAGTACACCCATTGGATGTGCATTTACAGGGAAGCCATCAAAAATTTTACGCATATCTTCATTTACCATGGTATGCGTTTTTACTTCATAAAGAAAATTATCGAGTTCTACTTTCGAAGGCAGCTCTCCATAGATAAGTAAATAGGCTACTTCCAAGAAAGTGGACTTCTCTGCCAATTGCTCAATAGGGTAGCCTCTGTAATGCAAGACACCTTCTTCACCATCTAAAAAAGTAATAGCGCTTTTGGTTGCCCCGGTATTTTTATAACCACTGTCTAAAGTGATATAACCGGTTTCGTCTCTGAGCTTAGAGATGTCAATGGCTTTTTCGTTTTCTGCTCCTACAACTACGGGGAGTTTATAGGACTTGCCGTTGAGGATTAATTCTGCAAATTCAGACATAGAGGATGCGTTATATGAGTTTAATATACTTGAAATTAATTTTTGATAAATTTAAAGAAATAGATATATATATCCAATTTAAGCAACAAAATTTATCTTAAATAGGTTTAGCGAAATTATGCTAATAATACAAATTTTATACTTAACATAATTCATTTTATTTGCCAATACAAAACTTAGAAAATATATTTCCTAAGATATCATCATTGGTTATCTCACCGGTGATTTCCCCCAAATAGCGTAAAGCCTCTCGAATATCAAGTGCCAGAAAATCACTGCTTATTCCTGTGTCAATCCCTACAAGTACTCTTTCAAGACTCTGGGAGGTGAGCTGCAGGCTCTCATAATGCCTCGAATTGGTAACAATGGTATTATTATCAATATTTTGAGTGCCAATTGCTACTTTGTAAAGGATTTCTCTAAGCGTATCTACTCCTTTGTTTTCTTTTGCAGATAGCCTAATTAGTTGATATTGACTACCAAAAAAATCATCATTATTCTCTACTTTGTCCACCTTATTACCTACCAATATTATTTTATGATGCGCCTTTTGCATGCTTTGTAGAGAAAGTAAGATTTCTTCTGCATCATAATTTTCCAAATCGAAAAGGTAAAGAATAATAGAAGCTTCTTCTATTGCTTTGTGGGTTCTCTCCACACCAATAGCTTCAATAGTATCTTGTGCTTTTCTTATTCCTGCCGTATCAATGATTTTGAAGAGTATTCCTTGAATGTTGATAGTAGCTTCTATTGTATCTCTTGTTGTACCCGGAATATCAGATACAATAGCACGGTCTTCTTTTAATAAAGTATTTAATAAAGTTGATTTTCCTGCATTAGGCTTTCCTATAATTGCCGTATTAATACCCTTCTTTATAACATTTCCAAGTTGGAAAGATTGAATAAGATTGTTGATATTGTCTTGTATCTGAATAATCAGCTTAGTGAGTGAATTTCTATTTGCAAATTCGACATCTTCTTCAGAAAAATCTAATTCTAACTCTATAAGTGATGCAAAATTAATAAGTTGCTGACGTAAACTTTTAATTTCATCTGAAAAGCCACCTTTCATTTGCTGTAAAGCAGTACGATGAGATAGTTCTGAGTCTGCTGCAATCAAATCTGCGACTGCTTCTGCTTGTGCCAAATCAAAACGACCATTAAGATAAGCTCTTTGTGTAAATTCTCCCGGCTTTGCAAGACGAGCACCTTTTGATAAAATTAACCAAATGATTTTTTGTACGATATACTCCGAACCATGGCAAGCTATTTCAATAGTATCTTCTTTTGTAAAAGAAGAAGGGGCTTTGAATATGGTTATGAGTACTTCATCTAATACAGTTTCTTTGTCATTGTTTCTATCAACTATTTCTCCAAAATGAACTGTATGGCTTTTTTGAAGGGATGGTTTTTTGCCTTTAAATATACTTTCTATAATTTCAATAGATTTTTCTCCAGATATTCTTATAAGTGAAACAGCACCTTTGCCAGCAGGACTTATCGGAGCTACAATTGTATCTTTTAAATTATGAGTCATTTTAGTTGATAGTATTAATTATTTGAAACAATTATTTTTTCGGTTACTTGTTTAGATAAAATCACAAGCTTTTCTCTTATCTTCACCTCTACAGATAAGTCATATACTATTTTGTCTATAACTTCTATTTCACAACCGATGTAAATTCCCAGCTTGTCTAAATATTGTAAAAGTTCTGAAGAGTTTTCCGAAACATTAATGACCTTTACAATATCACCTTTTTCAAAATCATAGAGCTTACGAATATTTAACTTTGCAAAGTCTCCAGAATTTGTTGGAATAGGATCGCCGTGTGGATCAAACTTAGGATAATTTAAGTAAGCATCTAACTTTTGAATCAAAACTTCTGATTGTACATGTTCTAATTGCTCTGCTATTTCGTGTACTTCGTCCCAAGTAAAGTTTAGTTTATCAACTAAAAAGGTCTCCCATAAACGGTGTCTTCTTATTACTTGTAAAGCTATTTTTTCTCCTGTATTAGTCAAATGCACTCCTTGATATTTTTCATAATCAAGAAGCTCTTTGCCTGATAATTTTCGCAGCATATCAGTAACAGAGGCTGGACTTGTATGCATCTTGCGCGCAATATCGTTGGTACTAACACCCTTTAGGGAATCAGCACTTTCAGAGGCAAAAGAGTGGGAGAGTAGGTAAATTGCTTTAAGATAGTTTTCTTCGGTAGGGCTTAACATGAGCTTTGTAAATAGAAAAGGGGATGAGCACAAAAGTAAAAAAGTTTGCCTATAAAACAAAAATAAAGAAGTTATAAGTTTATATTTTAGCACTGGCTAAAAATATTACTAATTAAATTAGTTTTACTGTTTTGCTAAAGAAAAAAGCTTGTTCAGCGCCAAAATAGAGTGTATCTTTGTTCAAAAGCAGTAGCATTGAGAATAGTTTTATTTTATAATTATAAATCTGTTTTTCAATACTTTAAATACTTTAACTTCAATTAAAACTTTAACTAAAAAATCCAGATGACTTTAGAGCAAAAAATTCTTGATGCTTGGGAAAACCGAGCGCTATTACAAGAAACATCTTACCAAGAAGCTATTCGAGAAACCATTGAGCAATTAGACAAAGGGCAACTAAGAATTGCTAATAAAATTGGGGAGGCATGGCAAGTACAAGAATGGGTAAAGAAAGCGGTGATTTTGTACTTTCCTATACAAAAGATGGAAGTACAAGAAGCCGGAATCTTAGAGTTTTTTGATAAGATTCCTCTCAAAAGAAACTATGAAGATTTGGGCGTACGCGTAGTGCCCTCTGCGGTGGCGCGTTACGGCGCGTTTATCAGTGCAGGAGTAATCCTTATGCCTTCTTATGTAAATATCGGTGCCTATATTGACAGCGGTACAATGGTAGATACTTGGGCTACTGTAGGGAGTTGTGCCCAGATAGGCAAAAACGTACATTTGAGCGGTGGGGTAGGTATCGGAGGGGTGTTAGAGCCAGTACAAGCAAGCCCCGTAATCATCGAAGATGGAGCTTTTATTGGTTCACGTTGTATCATTGTAGAAGGCGCTCACATTGGCCAAGAGGCCGTATTAGGTGCCAATGTAACAATTACACAATCTTCCAAAATCATTGATGTAACAGGCCCAGAACCCATTGAATACAAAGGTTATGTACCACCGCGTTCTGTGGTGATTCCGGGGAGCTATACCAAGCGTTTTCCGAGTGGAGATTACCAAGTTTCTTGCGCCCTGATTATTGGTAAAAGAAAAGAGAGTACCGACCTGAAAACCTCGCTCAATGAGGCGCTCAGAGAAAACAATGTAGCGGTATAACAAGCCCTCATCTAAATTTTCAAAAGGAATGCTGCACCCTCAGCGTTCCTTTTCTTGTATATACTTCTACAAAGACCTCTATACAAAATCAACCTTTTTAAAGGCAGCTTCGTATAAGCTCTTTACTGTATCCAAGTACGTATTTATCAATATAATATGTTTATGAAAGTGCATATACAAAGCTTATTTGCCATAATACTGCTCCTAAATGCAGCCGCCTGCACTACGCAGCAACAATATCAAAAGCAATTGACAGAATTGCAGGGATTGAGAAAATCCCACGAAAAGCTCAAAAAAGACTCTGTGGAATTGGCCAATCAAGCCGACGAACTCGTGATGATGTTGGGCAATGAGCGCAAAGAGAAAGAATATCACATGTCTGAAAGCGAGCAATTGCGCCTCTTAAAGCAAAAAGTAGAAAGCCAAAATAAAGAGCTCCAATACCTGAAAACATCTATTATCAAAGCCTTGATAGATTTTGATACAGAAGACTTACACGTACACATAGAGCAAGGAAAAGTCTATGTATCACTCTCTGACCGCCTCCTTTTTGAATCGGCCTCTACCAAAGTAGATGAAGAGGGAGGGAAGGCTATTTTGCTTTTGGCCAATGTACTCAAGCACCATCCCGAAATACACATTATGATAGAGGGACATACAGACAATATCCCCGTAGAAAGGCACAAAGGCGCTTTCAAAGACAATTGGGAACTCAGTACCGCCAGGGCGATGTCGGTAGCACGTATCTTGGCAGAAAAACAACATATCAGTCCCAACAGAATGACTATTATTGGCAAAGGAGAGTTTTATCCAAAAGCTTCCAATGATACAGAAGAAGGCAGAAGAATCAATAGACGTACAGAGATAATCTTATCACCCAAATTAGACCTTTTGCTCGAAACCATTATGCCGCCCGAACAAATCTCTTGGAACAAAAGAGATGAAAACAGCGAGGCTCCTATCCTTTACACTTCTCCCAGAATACAGCAAAACCCAAGCCTCGAAAATACGCAAATAGAGCCTACTGAAAGTCATCAAAAGACAAAGATGCAGTTCACTTCATTTGGTACAGAAAAGTCGTCTCAGAAGGCTTATAATACGCCTCAAAAGGAATGGTTGCAGATATACTGCTGGTGCATACAGAAAATACAGTATTTTTATCAACAAAGCTTTGTATATGCCGCCAAACACACGCTTGTACAAAACCTCACCTTCAGATGGGAACTTTGGCAAAGGAGAGGAATATCTTAGACAATAAACCTGCAAGCACATACAAGCACAAAAAAGCCTGATTCACGAAGAATCAGGCTTTTTTGTGGAGATTTCAGAAGCTCTATTTCTGAAAAGAAGCCGCTACCACAGGCTGCTTAGTGCCCTGCGACCAATCGTAAAAGCCTTTGCCTGACTTTACGCCCTTGTCTCCGGCTTGCACCATATTCACTAAAAGAGGGCAGGGGGCGTATTTAGGATTGCCAAAACCCTCGTACAATACACGCATAATGGACAGACAAACATCTAAACCGATGAAGTCTGCCAGCTGCAAAGGCCCCATTGGGTGTGCCATTCCCAATTTCATTACCTCGTCTATCTCTTGTACACCTGCCACGCCTTCAAAAAGTGTGTAAATAGCTTCGTTAATCATCGGCATCAAGATACGATTCGATACAAAGCCCGGATAATCGTTCACCTCTACAGGAATTTTCTCTATCGCCTTAGAGAGCGCCACGATTTGCTCCGTAGTGGCATCTGAGGTTTTGTAGCCTCTGATAATCTCCACAAGCTTCATTACCGGAACTGGATTCATAAAGTGCATGCCAATTACCTTCTCAGGGCGCTGCGTAGCCGCCGCAATCTGCGTAATGGAGATAGAAGAGGTGTTGGTAGCCAAAATGGTGTTCGTGCCACAGAGCTTGTCTAAATCGGCAAATAATTGATGCTTTATGGTGGGGTTTTCGGTGGCAGCTTCTACCACCAAGTCCACCTCTTTTACACCCTCCGCGAGGGCCGTAAAAGTATGAATACGGGAAAGGGTAGAGGCTTTATCAGCTTCGCTGAGGACTTCTTTCTTTACTTGGCGGTCGAGGTTGGCACCGATGGTGGCAAGAGCTTTCTGAAGAGCACTTTCCGAAATATCTATCAAGGCCACTTCATAGCCGTATTGGGCAAACACATGGCAGATGCCATTTCCCATCGTGCCGGAACCTATCACTGCTATCTTTTTCATTGGGTAATTGTTTTGAATTATGTGTACGATTCGATTGATGCAATAGGTTGGCAAATTAAAAAGATTCCTTTGTACCTGCAAAAAAACAAGATGAGAATTGCAAGGGCAGGTACTTTGCTAATTATTTTAACATTGTAAATGCTAATTAAATTAGCTAATATCTATGGTTTACATTTGTAAATTATTGCTAATCTTGCTAAAGCTATTTTATATTACAATTGTAAATGTTACATTTGTAAATTATTGCTTCAAATACTCCAAAAGCACTTTTTTATTTTTAAATTCTTTAACCCAAAATACACAGTCATGAAGGAATTAACATCTGTAAACCAAGACAAAGACAGCTTGCTGAACGAAAAAATCAAGGAATTGCTTATCGCAAAAGACTTACAACCCTCTAAATTGGCCGACCTGCTCCAAATCAACAGGGCTAGTATCTCGCACATTCTATCGGGCAGAAATAAACCGAGCTTGGATATTGTACGTAAAATCATCGAGGTATTTCCAGAGCTGAATCCCAATTGGCTGCTCTTTGATGAAAGCAATATGTACAGAGAAGACACAGACACGAGCGCTGCCAAGACAAAAGAGAAAGAAGAAATTCTTGCGGGCATTCTCGGTAAGAAAATTGTTGGGAAAACAGCACAGGACAGTGGCGAAAAGCAAATCGAAAAAATCATGATTATTTATTCCGACAAAACCTTTGAAGTATATCATCTAAATCAGTAAATTAAAGCTTGATTCACAAAGTATTATGTACCATTTTTCAATAATACAATATTGTTATATAAGTTATATTATGTTAAGTAAAGAAAGATAAAACATCTATGAACTATCCAAACTTCTTTAAATACCTGCTTACCGGTACCCTCTCAACGCTCTCTTTGGCCGGGCAAGCCCAGCAAGTAGTACGTTGGTACGATGAAGCGCAACAAAAAAAAGCTGAAGTATATGAAGTAAGCAGCCTCCGCGATTCACTCAAAGACGGAGCTTACCAAAGCTTCTACAAAAGTGGACACTTGGCCGTACAAGGCAGCTACCGCCAAGGCCTGCGCGAAGGCCTTTTTGAGGAGTATTATGACCGCCCCGACCGTGTACGCAAGTCGCAAGTTTCTTTTAAGGAAAATGCCCGTCAAGGTTGGTTTTTGGCTTTTACAGAGGCTGGTGATACCCTTCAAAAAGCTTACTTTGAACAAGACCTGCTCGTGGGACGTGTATATAGCTTTCATACGAACCAAAAGGTAAAAAGTATTGGCGAATTTCGACAAGGTGCGCTCGAAGGCATCGTTACAGAATATGATTCAAGTGGTACTTTATACAAAGTGTCAGAATTTATTGATAATAAGCTACATGGAAAAGTAAAAACATATTATCCGAGCGGTGTGCTTGCCGCCGAAGAGCAATATGCCGAAGGGCTGCAAGAAGGCATGACACGCACCTATTACGACTCCCCTCTCCCGCTGCTTTCTGCCGAAATGGAGATGAGCAAAGGCCTGCGCAATGGCTTATACAAGCGTTATAATGAAGCACAAGTAGTAATGGAGGAAGCTTATTATTTGCAAAATCAACTTCATCAAAAGTACCAACTGCGTTTCCCGAACGGACAGATAGCCGTACAGGGCAGCTACCAGAAGGGATTCAAAAATGGAGATTTTGTATATTATTACGAAAGCGGGCAAATCAAAGAGAAAAGCCGATACAGCAACGAAGAGAAAAATATACAATCGGTGTCGTATTACGAAAACGGTCAGAAAAAGAAAGAATTTGCCCTCGCGCAAGGTTTGCCAAAAGGTACTTGGCTCTTGTACCACGAAAATGGTCAAAAATCAGAAGAATACAGCCATAAAAAGGGATTGATAGAAGGTAAAAAACTCTTCTTCTCAGAAAGTGGACAATTACTGCGCGAGGAAACCTATCAGGCCGGCAAAAGGAAGGGAATGGCACTCAGCTACTACCCTTCCGGCAAAGTAAAAACAGAGGAAGAATACCTCTACGACCGCCGCAATGGCTTGTATGTAGAACGTAGCGAAGAGGGATGGATAAAAATCAAGGGCAACTATCGCAATGAAGAAAAGCAAGGAAATTGGTTTGAATACAATGAAAAAGGGAAAGTAGTGAAGACCCAAGTGTATCGCCTTGGACAGCTGCTGCAAGAGAAAAATGCAGGAAATTAGTCCTAAACACATATAGCTGCCAGAAAACGCTCGTATCCGCACACAAGACACCTTGACAAATACAAATATATATGTACTTTTGTCAAGGTGTTTTACTGTTTTGTATCTGAAAAGCTTCTTTGCACTCCAAGCAGCGTACTCTTAAACAGTATTGTACAGGCTTAGCCTTTTTTCTGACTTTTATTTTTCTTTTCTATTGTTATGCAGGCGATTTCTGAAACCAACTTCCAGTTTCCCCAACAAACAAGCTTCTACAGAGGCAAGGTACGCGATGTATATCGCTTCGGTACACTGATGGCGCTTGTAGTAAGCGACCGTATTTCGGCCTTCGATGTGGTACTTCCTGAGCCTATTCCTTATAAAGGACAAATACTAAATAAAATAGCACTAAATAATTTAGCAAAAACATTAGATATTGTTCCTAATTGGATTCTGGAAAGCCCCCACCCTCAGGTAAGTATTGGTTATTATTGTAAACCCTATCCCGTAGAAATGGTGATACGCGGCTATTTGGCCGGACACGCTTGGCGGGTTTATCAGGCCGGGGGGCGTATGCTCTGTGGTGTAAACTTGCCCGAAGGCCTTAAAGAAAATGACCGACTTCCCTCTCCCATCATTACCCCTTCTACCAAAGCACAAGAAGGACACGATGAGGACATCAGTGCAGAAGCAATCATTGCCCAAGGCCTTGTATCAGAAGAGGAATACAGAAAAATAGAAAGTTATACGTATCAACTATATAACAGGGGTAAAAAGCTTGCACAAGAGAGAGGCTTGATTCTGGTGGATACCAAATATGAGTTTGGAAAAACGGAAGCAGAACAAATCGTATTGATTGATGAGATTCACACGCCCGATTCTTCACGCTATTTTTACGAAGCTTCCTATGAAGAAAATCAAAGCGCCGGACTCTCTCAAAAACAACTTTCCAAAGAATTTGTACGACAATGGTTGATAGAAAATGGTTTTCAAGGCAAAGATGGACAAAAGATACCTGAGATGACCAAAGAAGTAGTACAAGGAATTAGTAACAGATACATTGAGCTTTACAACCAAATTACCGGAGAAACGTTTGTAAAAGAAAACCCAAGCAATCTGACAGAAATAGAAACTTCTATTTCGCAAAGTATTCAAAAGTTACAATCAAAAATAAATCAATAAAGTTGATAGTTTCAATCAAATAATCTTATTCATTAAAAGAGTTTAGATATGAATGCTTCCATAGACCGACAAGAAAAATACGCATCTGTAAAAGTAGAAGAAAACAAGTTAGACGCTCTGATAGCCCCGGAGCTCAAATCTCTTTTTACGGTATTTCAAGAAGAAGGCTTCCGCAATATCATTGCCGATTTACAAGCTGTAAAATACATTGATTCTTCGGGTTTAAGTGCTATTTTGGTGGCCAATCGTATTTGCAAAGAAGGCCAAGGCGAGTTTGTATTGGTAGGTGCCAATGAACACGTACTCAAGCTCATCAAGATTTCACAATTAGACAAAGTACTCAATATTCTGCCTACTCCCGAAGAAGCCATTGATTTCGTATTTATGAGCGATTTAGAAAAAGAAATGGGCTTGCAAGAAGGCGAAGATGAGCTGTAAGACTTCAATTTTGATTTTTCAACAAAAAAGTACACTAATCAAACAGCCGTGGAATCAGCTTGTTTTTGCGTAAATCGAGC
>DAIQNQ010000023.1:0-25249 GCA_036788275.1 Thermonemataceae bacterium | reverse complement strand
GTTCTTCTTCGGCATAGCCGAGCATCTGCGAAGCCGAAGGGCTTGTATAGGTAATGATGCCGCGCGCATCAAGCACCATGATGATATCAGTGGCATTTTTAATGAGGTTTTTGTAATATTGCTCACTCTTTATCACCTTCAGTTCTGCTTTTTTACGCTCGGTAATATCCAAGCCCGAATAGCATATTTGGCTTACTTTCTTGCTTTTCTTATCGTAGATGGGCACATAGCTTATTTCCAGCCAGAGGTCGCTGTGGCCTTGTACCACAAAGCGCTTTTGGTAGAGCAACAACTCCCCCTTTTTGGCGCGCTCTACATTGTGCAAAAACACCTCGTGAAAAGCCTCGGGTAAATACTGCACAGCGGGCTGATGCAAAGCTACGTCTTTATTGACAAAAAGCTGGGCAAGTTCATTGGCTTTGGGGTTGAAGGCACGTACACTCAGCTGCTCATCTACGTCTATCAAGGTAAAAGCCTGTACGCTGTTTTCAAAAATGGCTTTCAGGTTGGCCTCAGAGCGCATGAGTGCTTCTTCGGTAAGCTTTTCGGAGGTGATATCGCGTTGCAAGGCCAAAAAGCCCAACACTTTGAGGTCGTAGTCATAAATCACCGTATAATCTCCTTCTACCCAGATACTACTGCCATCGAATTGCTGTTGAATATGCGTATAACGAATCTTCTTTTTGTTGAGCAATTCCTTCAAAAAAGCATCTCCCTCTTGCGGCTTGTGCTGAAAGAAAGCCGCCAAATTTCTTCCTAAAAGCTCCTCCCGCGAGGCCTTGTATTGGCGCAATATCTCGTCGTTGAGCTTGCTAATCCGAAGGCTCTGGCTCAGCAGCCCCAAGGCAGCGGCTTGCTGGGCGGGCTCATCGCTCCAAGCGATAGGCTGCTCACTCATCATAAAAAAAGCTCCCTCAAGCGATTGCGAGAAGAAAAGCTCCAAAATCTTATTGGCTTTGTTTAGTTCCACCTCGCTGTGGCGCACTTGGGCTTCCATCTGTAAACGGCGCCAAGCCGCCTCAATACCCAGCTGTAGTTCTTCTTCTTGTATAGGCTTGGGGATATAACCAAGGTGGGGAATCTCCTGTATTTCTTCCCAATAATGGTTTTGAGGGTAGTTTGAATAAAAAATAATGGGCAATTGACAGGCATCATACAGCTTTTTTGCACTTGCCGTACCTTCTCTATTTTCTCCCAAATCAAGGTTCATTAGCACCAAATCTATCTGTTGCTGCTCGCACAAAACCAAGGCAGCCTGTGTCGTAGCTACTCCCGCTACTACCTCGTGGCCAAGCTTGAGGAGGGTACGCTCTATCTGAAAGGCCTCTTGGCGCTGGTCTTCTACGATAAGAATCTTTATTTTGAGAGTTTTTTGCTGCTGCATTTCTCGAAGGAGAAGTTTAAGTAAAGCGCTTCAATTTAGCAGATTTTATGTGATTTTATAAGTATCTTCTCAAATATATTCTGTATCGCTGCCTCCAAAGGCTTGGAGAGTCTCTATCAGGCATAGCCCAGCAAGCTATATACCGCATAGCCCAGCAGCTCGTGGCACAAGATATACCAATGGTAAAAGCCTTTTTCGGAAGGGAGCAGCCAAAAAAAAGGACTCCACGAAGCCTCTCGGCTATAAAAATCGGTAGCAAAAGCTGTGGTGGCCACACCTGCCTGCCTAAAGCAGCCTTGGGCACGCCGCATGTGAAAAGCCGAGGTAACGAGCAGATAGCGTGCCTCAGGAAATTTTTGCTTTAGTATTTCGGCACTTCTCAGCGCGTTTTCACGGGTGTTGAGCGATTGGTCTTCGAGTACAATATCGCTGGCCGGCACGCCTGCCAGCAGCAGGAAGTCGCGCAGCGCTTCGGCCTCATTGCGGGCTTCGGCTTCATATACCCCACCGGAAATAAGTATTTTGGCGATTTTTCCTTCTTTGTAAAGTTGCAAAGCGTGGGTAATGCGGTCGGCACCTTTTTGGAAATAAGTGCGGTCGGCAGGCTGTTGGTAATTGTTGAGTATGCCCGTGAGTACAATGCCCACATCGTGTTTGGCGACATCTTGCATGGCCATAGGTGGCACTTCCCAATACAAAAGCATCTGATTGGCCAGAAATTGATTGCCAAAAATAAAAATCCAAGCCACTGCCAACCATAAGGCTTTCTTCTGTCGCTTACTGTGGCGGCTCCACAAGGCAAAAAGCAGCAAGCCCAGCAGCCACGTAAGCGGCATGAGCAGGTAATAGAGGGTTTTGGAGAGAATAAAAAACATAGCGCTACCCTACTTTGAAGTGTAGCCCAGCCCCTGTTCTATCAGCCCCATCAAGATATGGATTACCTTGATATGCACCTCTTGGATACGGTCGGCAAAGCCCTGATGCGCCACGATGACTTCAGCATCGCCCAAGCCCTTCATTTGGCCACCTTCTTTACCGCTGAGCACTACCACACGCATTTCTTTTTGGCGGGCAGCTTCGATGGCTTTAAGTACATTGGTGGAGTTGCCGCTGGTACTGATGGCCAGCAGCACATCGCCGGGCTGGCCGAGTGCCTCGATATAGCGCGAAAACACAAAGTCGAAACCGTAGTCGTTGCCTACGCAAGAGAGATGACTGGGGTCGGCAATGGCAATGGCCGCAATGGCCGGACGATGCGCTCGGTACTTGCCCGTAAGCTCTTCGGCAAAGTGCATGGCATCGCAATGCGAGCCGCCGTTGCCACAGCTGAGTATTTTTTTGCCTGCTTGCAGGGCTTGCACCATCACTTGGGCGGCTTGGGCAATTTGCTCCATTTGCTGGGCATCTTCCAAAAACCTGGCGAGTGTGGCTTGGGCTTGCAGCAACTCTTGTTTGATAAAATCTATCATAAAATTATAGTGGCGACTTTAGCCATTGAGCCAACCTTTGAGGTTCTCTTGTTGCTCTTTGCTGAGGTCATTTTTTATTTGAAGATAATACTCGCAAAAATACTGCTTTTGGTCGGCTTCTATGGTAATGTTGCGGAGTTTTTTGTGTCGGAAGAGCGAGAGCTGAATGCTGCTTTCTCCGGCAAGGAGTTCGCTCAGATTGCCCTCTATCTTGCGTCCGTCCACGGCTACCAGTTCATCGCCTAAGGCCAATACCTTCGAGGCATTGGAGCCGGGCACAATCATGCTTACCAGAATACGTTCGCCTTGATTTTGGGTTTGGAAGCTGAACGTCTCTGTACCGGTATTGATATAATTGCTAATCAGAGAAAAGCCAAAACGCTCCAACAGTAGAGCCAGCGGCTCTTCGAGGGGGCGTGTACCTTCTACAAAATCTTCAAAAAATGCTTTCAAAGACTGCCCGGCTACTTCTTCGGCAAGGCGCTCTACATCAGCCATGGTATAGCCCTTTTGGGTCTTTCCAAAGTCTGTCCAGAGGCGGCGCATCAGGTCATCGAGAGAGTGCTTATTTTCGGTAAGCAAGCGTATCTGCAAATCGAGCATCAAAGCCACTACCGCTCCTTTGGCATAAATAGATACTTTGCGGTTGGGAATGCCTGTGGTATAGCCATCGAGCCAGAGGTCGAAGGAAGAATCGCTGAGGGAGTAATTGTAGCGCCCGAAGTTATCGAAGTGTCTTTTGAGGTACTTGTTGAGCTCTTTGATATAAAGCTGGTACTTCCATACGCCGGAGCGCACCAAAAAGAGGTCGCCCATATAGCTGGTGATACCCTCTACCACAAAGCCCGAACGGAAGTAGTTTTCTTGAGTATAATCGTAGGGCAATAGCTCTTGGGGGCGTATTTTGCAGATATTCCAAGCGTGGTACAGCTCATGCGAACTCACGCTGAGAAGCTCTTGGTACAGCTCCTCTCCATAGAGCCGCTCTGAAGCGCCAAGGGCTATGACGGTAGAATTGCGGTGCTCTACGCCATGATAGAACTTGTAGGGTAAAATTTGCAGTAGGAAGTGATAGTCTTTTTCGGGAAAGTCGCCGAAGGTTTGGATTTGGTTTTCGGTAAAGCGCGTAAACTCATTGAGCAGGCTTTCCCAGTCGGGTTCCCAATCGCCTTGTATCCAGATATGAAAAGGCAGACCTTGCACCTCGTAGCTGCCATGCTGCAAGGAAGCGCTCGCTATCATCGGACTATCAGCCAGATGCGCGTAGTTTTCGGCTTGGAGCAGGTGCTTGGCCACTTGGGGCAGGCCACAGGCAATTTGGTACTGCTCCGGCAACTGTAAATGCACTTGACAAGCCTCTTCTTGGCGGCCTTCTACATAGAGCATACAGTTTACGAAGTTGAGGTACAACTGCTCCTCATCGAGCCAAGAGCCTCCGGCATCGAGCTGGTGGGCGTAGTAGTTGTAGTGTATTTCTATGATGCTTTGTCCTTGACAGTCAATCTGCCAACGGTTTTTGCGCAGCTTCCGAAAAGGTACATCTTGACCTTTTGCATCTTTTACAGCAAATTTTTGGATATTTTTGGCATAATGAGCCAGCTCGTAGCGTCCGGGGCGCCAAGCAGGAAGCTGTACCTCTACGGAAGTGGCCTGTACCTGATCTATGCGCAGCACAATATCCACAAAATGCTGGCAAGGATACTCGTAGCTGATATGGTAATGTAACATCTTGTATGGTTTAAGTCTGGTTTTAAGTATTCTTAGAGTTCATCTTCGGCCAATACCACCAGATAGTCCTTGTGGGTGATGGTAAACTTTCGGTCTTTGGGCAGATTCAGGCGTATGCCAAAGTTCATAGATGGGCTAAAGGCCAAAGACCCGATACGAATACCCAAGCAGATTTCTTTTCGTTTTTGTGCCAGTGCTATCAAGTCGGCAAAAGTAACCTCCAGCTGTTCTTCGTCGAAGTAGAGCTTGGCAGGTTTTACGTAAATCTCACTGCCCTCGCTTTGGAAAATATCATCATATAGTTTTTTCATGCGTGGCTGCTCACTCATTTGGGCAAGCATCATCGTTATAAGTTTGTTGCTGGCGATGAAATCGTCGGCCTCGGTTTGTGCCAAAAGCTCTTGGTTTTCGGAGTTGAGCACCTGCGTAATAATGGTGGTGCGTGTATTGTTGAGCTGCCCTTCAGAAAGGATTTTACGCATCATCAACAAAATCATCAGGGTTTCGGCATCTATTTTTTCGGGCGATATTTCACTTTCTTTTTGAGAGAGAATCAGCACTTGGTCATAAGTAAAAGGCTGTATGGCATTCAAGAAATCGTAGCAGAGCGGGTCTTGCTCCGTAATTTTGATATTAAGCTGAGGGTATTCGTGTTGCATTTCGCGTATTTGCTGCATACTCTTGTAGGCCGTATCGCGCAGCATCACATCAAAAGAAGAGCCTTCCATCAGATAGGAAGCGGCACTTCTTATATAAGTAATGCCGATATGGTGCCAACCCAAAATGAGTGTTCGACGAGGGTGGCGTGTGAGGCGCTCCGCTCTGAGTGATAGGCTGCGGGGCTGGTACAAAGCCTGCTGTTGGTAGTGAATGGAAGAGTCGTCGTGGGCAAGTATCAGGATTTCATCGTCGGCTTGCAACAGATAATCTTCCTTGGGGCGAAGAATGAGCCTTTCTCCTTTGCGCTGAATCCCCATGGGTACACCATCTGTAAAATGATAGGCCAAGTCATAAAAACGGATGTTTTTACTCCAAGCCGCTTTGTAGAAATACAGTTCACTTCCGGCAAAGGAAAGAATCTCATAAAAAACCCGCTCCAAGCCACTTGTAAGCGAGGTTTGGAAAAGGAGCTTGCCGAGCATCTGCCAGCTATCCACAGAGATAATCTTGTCGTCTTTGAGGAAGCTGATAAGGTTGCGCTTTTCTTGAGAGAAAATCTCGGCAATCACAGGTATTTTGTTCTTTCCCCCTTGGGCAGCTATCAAAGCCATAATAACCTTCATGGCGTAGTTGTCGGAGGCTTCCAACTCTTCGGGCGAGGCATTGTCGGCACATTGTGCCAAAATAATCACCGACTTCGCTTTTTCGGCGCTTACCCTTTGGAGTTGGTTGAGCGAGGCGGCATTGCCCTTACGAGTAGCGATATAAGTAGTTTTTGCATTGGGGATATTCTTGTAGATGCGGTCGTCCATGGCCTCTTTGTCAAAATCGGCCAAAATTACGATACAAGCCTTTTGTTGGCTCTCATTGGCCAATATCAGCTCCGAGATGATGTCCAACACACGCTCGTTCCAGCCGAGAATCAAGGTGTGGTTTTCTTCTATCACCTTGGTAATCCCCTTGCGAAACTCATAGATGGTTTTTTGGATAGAGGCGGTAAGAAAGGCGATAAAAGTAGAAAAAATCACCACTCCAATAAAGCCTGAGATAATGGTCGAAACCTTGACAATCGCCGAAGTCTTGTTGTCGTAATTCATATTGCCCGGGTCGGTCATTTGGAGGTAAGTCCCCCACACGTGGTCGGCATAGCTCTCGAAGGCATCCCAGCCGGGCACAAAAAGCAGCAGCAGCCAGCGCACGGTAATCATCACCAAAAAGCAAATTATAAAAATAAGCAGCAAGCTGGCAAAAATAGAAGAGCCGCCTTTGCCGATAAAGCGCTCAAAACGGTACAAACGTCTTTCTTTTCTCAATGCTTTCATAGATGCAATTTTTAGGAAGATACAAATTGTTACTTTCTGCGTGCTTTCGCAAATAAATCTCTACGAAATTTTGATGGAGCTTTACAAACCCAGCATGCGGGCAAGCTTAAAAATTCCCACCAAGCTGATGGCATCGGTAATTTGACCCTCAAGCGCCATACGAAATACGCTTTCAAAAGGCAATCGGCGTATTTGGAGCTGCTCTGTATCTTCAAAAGCAGTAGCACCTTGGTGAAGTTCTTGTGCCAAAAAAACAAAGCCTTCTTCGTCGGTTACCGAGTTGGAGGTATGGATGTGGGCAATCAGCTCCCATCGGGTGGCAGTGAGGCCGGTCTCTTCTTGGAGCTCTTTTTGGGCAGAAAGCAGTGGGTCTTGTGCCAAAGCGCCACCGCCCATGGGGATTTCCCACGAGTAGAGGTTCAGCGGGTAGCGGTATTGGCCTACCAGCCAAGTGTGCTGCTCTGCGTCTAAGGGGATGATGCCAATGGCTTTGTTTTTAAAATGTACCGTGCCGTAAATGCCCCTACCCCCTTTGGGATTCAGGACTTGGTCTTCTTGGAGGGCTATCCAGGGATTTTCATAGATGGCCTTTCGGCTGAGCGTCTGCCAAGGATTTTCTTCGGAGGAGAGGGGATGTTCCATAAAAGGGGCTTGTTGTATCGCAAATCTGAGGTATTGGTATAAAAAATAGGAGCCGGATTAGCCCCAACTCCTATTCTTTTGCTCCTAACCAAACCTATTTGTTGAAATACTTATCGCGCAGCATGTCGTCGTATTTATCGGCATAGAAGCCTATACGGTCCAACATCGCCGAGGCTTCGCTCTTGTCTAAGCCTTGTGCTTCGCGTATCATTTTGATATAGGCATAGTTATCTTTTACGGTAAAGGCTACTCCATAAAGCGTATGGTTGATTTGGAGCAACTCATTGAAGAAGGCCTCTCTGTTTTCGGCGGGCACGCCCACTACCGGAGAAAGGAGCTGAAAATACACTTGTTTGTTGGAGTCCATCTCCCATACATCTACCCATACGCTGGCCGAGCCTCTTTTGAGGTTCCACTGCCCTTCGAGTTCACCGCGCGTGGTGGCGGGGTCTATGCCAAGCTCTTTGATGCAAGTTTCAACGATTTCGTAATATGCTTTTATTGCCAACTGCATAATTGTAGGTTTTAAGAGTAATAAAATACGTGTACCTTAGGAAAATCTAAAATTAGTATTTTTTAAATTCGCAAAGCAAATATAGGAGTTTTTTTTTCAAGCGCAAGCCCCCCAACATCTCGAAGTCAGGCCGACAGACAGCTTAGGCGGAGAATTCTGTATTTTCTTTGGATTTTGTTTTGAGCTTGAAGCCGATAACCAAGATGTCGTCTATCTGCCTTTGCTCACCGCGCCACTCTTCCAGCACCTTATTGAGGGTAAGGTGTTGGCTCTTGAGGCTTTTCTGTTGGCCAAGCTCTACCAAAAGTCTTTTAAAATTACGCACCATAAACTTGCGGTTTTGTGCCCCGCCAAATTGGTCGGCGTAGCCATCAGACGAAAGGTAAATGGTGCTTTCCTCCCCCTCTTCGAGCTTGATGATATGGTTTTGAAACTGACGTTCGGTATGCCTCCTTACGCCTCCGATGGACATCTTGTCGCCCGAAACTTCCATCAACTCTTTGTTTTTCAGCAAAAAGAGCGGTCTATTGGCACCTGCAAACTCCAAGATATTGACATCTTGGTGGATGGTACACAGGGCAATGTCCATGCCGTCGCGGCTGTAGCCGTCTTCTTCTTGCTTGAGGGCGGTGCGAATTTCGTGATGGAGCTGATTGAGGATTTCGGCAGGCCTCGTAATACCCCTTTCAATCACAATTTGGTTGAGTAGCGTATTGCCTACCATACTCATAAAAGCTCCGGGTACGCCGTGGCCGGTACAATCTACGGCAGCAATGATAATCTTGTCGTCTTGTTGGGTAAACCAATAAAAGTCACCACTCACAATATCGCGGGGCTTGAAATAGATAAAAGACTCTGGCAATGCCTGCAAAATGGTATTTTTGGGAGGGAGAATCGCCCGCTGGATACGCTCAGCATAGCGGATACTGGCCATAATCTGGCGGTTTTGCTCGGCCAGCTCACGGGTACGCTCTTCTACCTGTTTTTCGAGTTCTTTATTCTGCTCTGCAATAAATTCTTTCTGCTTCTGTTCTCTTTCCTTTTCTGAGCGTGCCTTTTCGAGGGCTTTTTCGGTAAGCTCTCTGCGAAGAGTGTTGATTCTGTCGGCCAAGCCCAAAGAAAGAAAAAGCACCTCCAAAGCCGAGCCTATCTGAATGGCATAAGTAGTGATAAAGTTGGTAGGCAATATACCGTAGGCTCTCAAAATAATAAAGAAAGCCCCCAACAAAAATACCCCCCAAGCCAATAAAAAGAAGCGCGCCGGACGATAGCCTCGTTTGAAGGCGATGACCGCCGCCCCTATCACTACAAAAATAAAAGGAAAGGCCGTGGCCGTAGCAATACGAATAGCTATCTGATAAGGCAAAAAAGGAAATATCAAAAGCTCAAACAAAGCCAAGCCCATGCCCACAAATAAAAGCATGTGCAGGCGCTTGGGAATATTTTGTTTGGTATTGAGGAAGCTGCTTGTAAAGCGCAGACTTGAGAAGGTAAGTGCCGCAATGAAAAGCGTAAGGGCAAATTTGTTGAAGCCGGGCAGCTCCGGCCATAAATACTGAAAGCTTAGACCATTGAAAGTGGCCTGAAAAAGAATAATAAAAGCGATATTGAGCACATAATACAGGTAGCTGATGTCGCGCAGCGAAAAGAAAATAAATAAATTGTAGAAAATCATCACCAGCATCAGTCCGTAGTAAATCCCGAAGCCGAGCTGCAAATCGCTGCTTTTGTCTATGAAGGCATCTGGTGCCCAGAGCGTCATGGGGAAGGCCATGGTACTTTGGCTTTCGATGCGTATGTATATCAAGCGATTGCCCAAGAAGGAGGGCGGCAAGTCTATTTTAAAAATTGGATTTTTGTAGTTTACCTCACGTGCCCCAAAGGGAAGTAAGTTTCCAGCCTTTCGTTGCTCTACTTGCCCGTTGGCATCTACAATATACACATCAATATAGTTGAGCAAAGCGTAGTCTATTTCGAGCCAATACTCGCGCTCATGCTCTTGGCGATTGTTGAGCAAGACCCTCGCCCAATAGACACTCTTGGTATAGCCGAAGTTGTGTTGTTCTTCGGTGCTTTCTACAAAAGCGCTGTTGTACTCGATGCTGGCTACTTGCTCTATGCTCAAATTCGCCTCTTTATCCTCCAATATTTGCAGATAAGTGCCTAAATCATAGCGATGTTGCTGCTCGCTCACGGTCAGTGCCTTCAGCTTTGTGAAGGGAACGCTCTGGGCTTGTACCCCATAAGGCGCCGCCCATATACTCCAGCCCGCAACCAACAACCAAAAGAAAAACTTCATGCAAGTATTCATTTTTTAGTGAACTACCTACCAAGATAAGAAAAAAAACCGGAAGCAAAGGAAGCCATCGGTTTTTTTATTGTAAGGTTTTTCACATTTCCTATACGGAAACATCTATCTTTTCTAATTTCTGTATCGAAGAACCATCGTAACCCCACCCCAAAATTTACTCTCCGGTTTTAAGTGATTTGCCATCATTTTTTCAAGGCAAAAATAAAGCAGCTACGTTTGAGCTGCTTTATTGGGTAGAAGAAGTAAATTCTCTTTGCTATATTTTTTAGTTATTTCCGGCTAAGAAAAGCGCTGCCCAAGCCTCAAAAGCTTATTTCGCTGTATCATATAAACTATTGGCACGAGCCAAGGCAATATAAACATCGTCATAAGCCAAAAGCCCTTGTTGTAGATTTTATTTTTGGCCATATCACTCAACACGATTACCCACGTGGAAAAGAAAAGTATTACTCCGATGGTGAGGAGTACTTCTGCATAGTCCCAATGCTGGATTTTTGCGATTGCTCCCGAGAATGTCAGCAAAAAATTGCCTATCAACAAAAACCAAACGGTTTTGAAACTGATTCTAAAATCTTGATTGTCCATATTATTCATCTTGTTGCTTTTGATTGTCTTTAGGCTTGTGCGTTTTAGACAGCACAGTTACATTTGAACCCAAATTTCCAATTTTTTGTTCGCCGAAGCCTTGCTATTTTTAGCAAAGCAGCGTATCTTTTTATGGCAAGATTTTTCAACTTCCTGCGATAGTTTATCAACATTTTCCTAACTTGTGGGTTTAATTGCAGACTTTGGGCGCTCAAAGCGCCCTCCTTCTCATTTTGCTTTGCTATGACTAAAAAGATTATTGTAATAGGTGCCGGCTTTGCCGGACTTTCCGCAGCCACCACGCTGGCCGACCAAGGCTATCAAGTTACCTTATTAGAGAAAAACGAAGGCCCCGGCGGACGCGCAAGGGTTTTTGAGGCCGATGGCTTTGTGTTCGATATGGGGCCGAGCTGGTACTGGATGCCCGATGTCTTCGAGCGCTACTTTGCACGCTTCGGCAAAAAAGTGTCCGACTACTACGAGCTGATGCGCTTAGACCCTTCTTACACGGTAGTGTTTGGTGAAAATGACTTTGTGGACATTCCCGCCAAAATGCAAGACCTCTACGCCCTCTTTGAGTCTTATGAAGCGGGCAGCAGCAAGCGCTTAGAGGCCTTCTTGGAGCAGTCGGCCTACAAATACCAAGTGGGCATCAACAAGCTCGTGTACAAGCCCAGCCGCTCGGTTTTTGAGTTTGCCAATGGCCGCTTGCTCCTAGATATGCTGCGTATGAACATCTTCGAGTCTTTCCACAAGCACATACGCCGCTATTTCAAGCACCCCAAGCTACTACAGTTGATGGAGTTTCCTATCCTCTTTTTGGGGGCTATTCCGCAGAATACCCCTGCGCTGTATAGCCTGATGAACTATGCCGACATCTCCTTGGGTACTTGGTATCCCAAAGGCGGTATGCACAAAATTGTAGAAGGCATGGTGCAGTTGGCCGAAGAAAAAGGCGTGAAAATCCTTTATAACCAAGAAGTACAAAAAATAGAAGCCCAAAACGGCCAAGTAAAAGCCGTACACACACAAAATGCCTCTTTCAAGGCCGATGCCCTTGTGGCCGGAGCCGACTACCACCACATAGACCAGCAGGTACTCGATGCGCCTCATCGCAACTACGACAGCACTTATTGGGACAAAAGGGTCATGGCTCCCTCAAGCTTGTTGTTTTATTTGGGGGTTAATAAAAAGCTCAAAAATCTGCGTCATCACAACCTCTTCTTCCACGAGCCACTGCTGCCGCATGCCATCGAGATTTACGAAAAGCCCACTTGGCCGAGCAATCCGCTCTTCTACGTATCTTGCCCCTCGCAAAGCGACCCCACCGTAGCACCCGAAGGCTGTGAGAACGTTTTTATACTGATGCCCGTAGCACCCAACTTGGAAGACAGCGAGGAGATACGCGAAAAATACTATCATCTGCTCATGGACAAGCTCGAGCACTTTACGGGGCAGAGTATCAGAGATGCCGTGGTATATAAAAGAAGCTATGCGCACAAAGATTTTATCAGCGATTATCACGCCTTCAAGGGCAATGCTTACGGCTTGGCCAATACGCTTATGCAAACAGCCATCTTGAAGCCCTCGCTCAAAAGCAAAAAACTCAAAAATTTATATTACACAGGCCAGCTCACCGTGCCCGGGCCAGGCGTGCCCCCTTCGCTCATTTCGGGTCAGGTAATCGCCCAAGAATTGATGAAGGAGCTTCGCTAAAAGAATATGATTCAAAAAAAAGATATTGATATGTTGGAATTATACAATACCACTACCCTGCAATGCAGCAAGCTTATTACTGAGCATTACAGCACTTCTTTTACGAGAGGTATCAAAACGCTCCATAAGAAGTTTCATTTGCCCATTTATGCGATTTATGGTTTTGTGCGCTATGCCGACGAGATTGTGGATACCTTTCACCAACACGATAAAGCAGCACTTTTGGCAAGATTCAAAACCGATACCTACGATGCCATCGCCCAAGGCATCAGCCTGAACCCGGTGCTACACTCTTTTCAGATGATTGTCAATCAATACCATATAGAGCACGAGCTTATCGAGGCTTTCTTGCACAGTATGGAGATGGACTTGCACTTTACTACCTACGACGACTCCAAGTACAAAGAGTATATCTACGGCTCGGCTGAAGTGGTGGGGCTGATGTGCTTGCGGATTTTTTGCGAAGGCGATGAAGCTATGTATCAGCACCTGAAAGCGCCGGCTTGCAGCTTGGGAGCAGCTTTTCAGAAAATCAACTTCCTGCGCGACATCAAAAGCGATTATGCCGAGCGCGGGCGTACCTATTTTCCTGAGGTGGACTTTTTGAAATTTGATGAGCAAAGCAAGAAGGACATCGAAGCTGACATACAAAAAGATTTCGACGATGCCTACAAGGGTATTATCCAGCTGCCCAAAGGCGCACGCTTGGGCGTTTATTTGGCCTATGTGTATTATATTACGCTTTTCAACAAAATCAAAAAGCTGCCCGCCAGCACCATTATGCAAGAGCGCATTCGCGTACCCGACAACAAGAAGCTGAGCCTATTGGTACAATCTTATTTCAAATACCAATTAAATGCCCTCTAAAGGCTGAGATTGGAATGCTATTTAACCAGAAAGGGATTAAGGTAAATGAAGATTTCATTTCCTTAATCCCTTTTTGATTCATGGGCTTGCCTCTAAGAGCGTATCTCCTGACACAGCTCTATCAGTACGCCATTGGTACTTTTGGGATGCAAGAAGCATACAAGCTTGTTGTCGGCTCCCGGCTTGGGGCTTTCGTTGAGCAATACAAAGCCTTCGGCAGCAAGGCGCTTCATCTCCGCCTCAATGTCGGCCACTTCGTAAGCAATATGGTGAATACCCTCGCCTTTTTTTTCTATAAATTTGGCAATGGCACTTTCCTCACGGCTGGCTTCGAGCAGCTCTATTTTGGTATCGCCTACTTGAAAAAAAGAAGTGATAACTCCTTCCGAGGCCACCGCTTCTTCTTTGTAGGGCGCTTTGCCAAAAAGCTTTGTAAACAAAGCATTGGAGGCCTCTAAGCTGCGTACCGCAATACCAATATGTTCTACTTTGAGCATAAAAAAATATATAAAAACAGATTAGTGTGCTTTGGCAAGTGCCGGTATGGGCAGGCTGTTGCTGTACATGGCTACCAGTTCCTTGAGCGTATCTACCCAAGCAGTGCTGTTGTTGAGGCTCTCTACCAATTGCCAATGCTCGCCGCCTTCTTCCTCAAATACCTCCTTGTACTCTTCTCCTACCTCGATGGTGGTTTCGAGACAGTCGGCAATAAAAGAAGGAGAAAAAGCCAATACATTTTTCTTGCCTTGCTTGGGCAGTTCTCTGATAATATCTTCGGTATAAGGCTGAATCCAAGGGTCTTTGCCGAGGCGCGACTGAAAGCAGACGGTATATTGCTCTTCGGCCAAGCCTAAAGCCGCCGCCAGCAAACGGGAGGTCTCGAAGCATTGGGCACGGTAGCAGCTTTGGTTCAGGCGATGCAAGGTGGCACAGCAGCCCGCTTCTTTCTTGCCATTAGGAAAATTTTTGGGCTTGAGGCACTCGCCGGAGCAGTCGCCCTTGCGGATTTGCCTTTCGGGCAAGCCGTGATAAGTAAAGATGATGTGGTCGTAATGATGGGCTTCGAGGTGCTTTTTGCCAATTTCGGCGAAAGCTTGTATAAAGCTGGGAAGCTGATAAAACTGGTGTACAAATTCCACATGGGGGATAATCTGCCAAGTTCTGAGAATATCCATTACTTCGTGGTGCACCGAGCCGGAGGTGGCAGAGGCATACTGCGGGAAGAGCGGAATCACGATAATTTTCTCCAAGCCTTGGTTTTTCATTTGTTCCAAAGCACTCTTGATGCTGGGCTGCTGGTAGCGCATGCCCAATACCACTTGGTACTCTTCGCCGAGCGCCTCTTGGAGTTGGTCGCGCACATCGAAACCATAAAACTTGAGCGGCGAGCCGCGCTCTGTCCACAGTTCGCGGTAGGTTTTGGCCGACTTGGGCGCTCTAAAAGGCGCAATAATCAAGTTTACCAATAGCCAACGAGGAATAAAAGGGAAGTCCACCACGCGTCCGTCCATCAAAAACTCTCGTAGGTATTTGCGCACATCGGGGGTGCTGGGGCTGTCGGGAGTACCTAAGTTTACTAAGAGAACGCCTATTTTTGCTTGATTGGTTTGCATCAGAATCAATGAAATGGTTTATCATTCTAAAAACAAAGAGAAGCCTGCATTGTTTGGAGCAGAAAGTCCACAAAATTATTGTATTTTTGCGGGCAATCTAAATTCTAAGCAATAATCTTCTTGTTTTATTGCTTGTGGCAGTGCCGCTGCTTCAGAAAAAGATTGTTCAACTTCACAGCCGCTGCTTGTCGGCTTCAAAACGATTCCGCTATGTCTCAAATGCTTCAAAACGACCTGCTCTTGCGTGCTGCCAAGGGCGAAAAAACCGAAAGAACGCCCGTATGGGTCATGCGCCAAGCAGGCCGTATCTTGCCCGAATACCGCGCCGTAAGAGCCAAATTCCCTAATTTTATCCATTTTGTAAAAAACGCCGAAGCCGCCGCCGAGGTAACACTCCAGCCGGTGGACTTGCTGGGCGTAGATGCGGCCATTATTTTCTCAGACATCCTTGTAGTACCCGAAGCCATGGGCTTGCCTTATACCATGATAGAGCAAAAAGGCCCTATCTTCCCCGATACCATTCGCCAAGTACAAGATTTGGGCAAGCTGCGCCCGGTAGAGGTAGAAGAAGACCTCGGCTATGTGCTGGAGGCCATTCGCATTACCAAAAAAGCTTTGGCAGGACGTGTGCCGCTCATTGGTTTTGCGGGTGCACCTTTCACCATTTTTTGCTATATGGTAGAGGGCAGCGGCTCCAAGACCTTCTCTCGCGCCAAGAAGCTGCTGTACAGCCAGCCCGATTTTGCGCACCAACTTTTGCAACAAATTACCGATACCACCATTGCCTATCTGCAAGCGCAAATCCGTGCCGGAGCCGATTTGGTACAACTTTTCGACTCTTGGGCGGGTATTTTGTCGCCGCAGCAATACGAGCAGTTTTCGCTACCCTACATTGCCCAAATCTGCAAGGCCATTCAAGAGGTACCCAAAACAGTCTTTGCCAAAGGGGCTTTCTTTGCCCGCAAAGCCATGGCTGCCTTAGACTGCCACACGATTGGCTTGGATTGGACAATGGACATCGCCGAGTCGCGCCAACTCATTGGCACCAACAAAACCCTCCAAGGCAACTTAGACCCTTGCGCCCTTTACGGCTCTTTTGCAGAGGTACAAGCCCAAACACGCCTGATGATGGAGCAGTTTGCCGGAACACGCCATATTGCCAATTTGGGACATGGTGTTTATCCTGATACCGAAGCCGATAAAGTACGCTGCTTTATCGAGACGGTACAGGGATACTCCTCATAGTGAGCTTTTTGTAAGAAAATACTATGTTAAGCCAATATTAAGAAGGTTAAATATTTATTATAAGTGCTGCCAAGCTGCTAAAAAAGCTCTCTGAACTTGTAATTTTGCTCTTTGAATGATCTGTATCATTATTTTCTGTTGATTCTTCTAAGACAAAATGAAAACCGCAGTTTCTGAGCAATTGCAAAAGGGAAGTGTGAGCATTAGAGAGATTTTCTCGAAGGCGGCCTTATTGCTTTTTGCCTTACTTATATTTTTATTGGCTCTGGAGCTGATGGTAGGTGCCTTGAAGCTGATAGGCGAAGGGCGCATTACTGAGATGCTTTCTGGCG
Organism: Thermonemataceae bacterium; assembly: GCA_036788275.1. Lineage (GTDB taxonomy): Bacteria > Bacteroidota > Bacteroidia > Cytophagales > Thermonemataceae > DAIQNQ01. Next base: position 8,861 of record DAIQNQ010000023.1, on the reverse strand, counting down.
CAGCCAATCCCTTCGTAGGCCTTTTTGTGGGCTTGCTTTCTACGGCTATTGTGCAGCGCAGCGGCTTGGTTACGGCCATGACAGTGGTGCTTGTAGGAGCCAACATTTTGAGCCTGAGCAATGCCGTACCTATTGTGATGGGTGCCAATATCGGCACTACAATTACCTGCATGATTATCTCGATGGGGCACGTAACGCGCAAAAAAGAGTTTCGTAAAGCTTTTGCAGGGAGTGTTTTACACGTGTTTTTTAATGTTCTTACGGCGCTTGTACTGTTTCCGATAGAGTATTTTTGGTCGGGGCTTACGAAGCTATCTTGGTTTATTGTTTCTTTTATAGAAAGCTCCAAAGGGCTTTTTTCTATTGATTTATTCAGTTTTGTGAGGGTGATTCAGCCAATTTCAGACGGACTTCTGACCGTTTTCGATTTTTGGCTATGGGGAGCTGTAATTCTGGCGCTTTTGATGCTTGTAGGAAGTTTGAAAGCCTTTTCAGTATTACTCAAGCAACTGCTCGTAGGCAAGCTCTTCAACCGTGTAGAGTCTGTTGTGTTTGCCACCGACAACAAGGCACTGCTCTTTGGCACTATTACCACGGCCTTGCTGCAATCCAGCTCTTTTGTTACCTCCTTTATTGTTACACTGGTAGCTTCCAACCGCTTTTCGCTCAAGAAAGCCTTTCCCTTCATTATGGGTGCCAATATAGGCACAACCATCACGGCACTGCTGGCCTCTATCGGCAAACCCCAGATAGCACTCACCTTGGCGATGGTACATGTCTTGTTCAACTTGGTGGGGGTACTTTTGCTCTACCCGATTGGTGCGGTACGCAATGGCTTGGTAGAAGCGGCACGTCGCATTGGGCGGGCTTCGGTACAGCAAAGACTTTTAGGCTTTGTGTATGTGCTGCTTGTATTTTTTATTATTCCTTTTTTATTGATACTTTTTACCAATCGTGCATAGCTAAATAGAGTGTCGGGTAGAAAAAATACCTGACCTACTACGGAGCAGGAATAAGCCCATCAGATAGCATAGAGAAATGCTTGGCGTATTTTTGTAGCTACTTTCTCGAAAAAGCCTAAATTTCTTGTGAATTTAAACTTAAAAGCCTAGCTTTAAAAAAGGTGATGAAAAGGTGCATTTAGGAGCTTATGCTATATACATAAGAAACTAACCAACTTAAAGATAGGCCGACCTCGATAAAAAATTAACCATTATTGACAAAATACAAGATGAAAAGTTTAAAGATCATTGCAACTATCTGCACAATGATGCTTGCATCAAGTTTGTATGCACAGAGTTTATCTTTGAGTAACAAGACTATTAAAGTAGAGGAACTTCCAGAATACATTATCATTAACTGTGATAATGTAACCTCAGTTATAGGGAAAACGATACGAATAGTTATTCAAGCAAAAAACTCAGAATTTGAAAAATCTCTTAACGGTTTGCAAGACTTCTTAGAAGACAATAAGTATTTGAAAATTAGCAATCAAACAGACTTGGTAAATGCTATGTCAAAACTTGGCTTTGATTATGTAGATGCATTCCCAGAAAACTCAAAAGAAGGGAGTAGTTTTAGTAGAACAGGCTTTGTGTTTAGAAAAAAAGAAAAATATAGAAACTAAAATTACTTGCCCCCTCACACCCTGTCAGATATTCCCCTCACGCACGCTTAAGCGCAAGGAGTTTTTCCTTTCTATACACCTTGTGAAAAATCCTCCACCTGCCAAGCAGCATTTATTACTAAGCAAAACCCTACTGCGTAATATCCTCAGAGGGCTGCTCCGTCTCTTCCACACGAATAGTAGGCTTGGGGCTGGTGATACGCTGCCGCACAAACATCTCGAAGGGGGCAAGCGTAGAGGCGATGAGCACATTGATAATCACTTTATATACCGGAATATTGCCTAAATAGCTCTCTACGTAGTTTTCGACATACACACTGATAAACTCGAAGAAGATAAGCAAGGTAGTGATAGAAAGAATCAAGGTGTAGCGCGAGCCACGGCGGCGAGTGCCCAAATATACCGAGATGAGCAGCAATGTAGTAAAAAACGAAAGCTGCGCCATATAAAACCACCATTTCTCCCAATACGGCAGCTCTATCTTAAAATCAAACTCGGTATATTCTTTATTAAATACCCCATCGCTGTTGGCAGCTTTCACCTTAAAAGTATAAGAGCCGGCAGGCAAGTTGGTATAAGTAGCCGAGGACTGCAAGGTCAGCTCCGACCAGTCTTTATCGAAGCCCTCCAGCTTGTATTGGTATTGCACCCTTTCGGGAATGGTAAAGTGTATGCCAATAAAATCGAAACTGATGTGGTTTTGATCATACTCCAATACCACGTGGAAGTCCTCATTGGCTTTTTTGATAGGTGTATGAAAATCAGCGTGCAGGCTGTCGGTAAAAATACGCCAATTCACAGTCTTGTTAAAGAGCCTTATATCTACAATATGTGTGGTAGGAGGCACATTGTTGCGCTTGTCTTCGGTAGGATTGTACTGTACTACACCGTCAAAAGCCCCAAACCACAAGCTTCCTTTGGAATCTTTAAAAACTGCATTGGGAAAAGTTTGTATCAGCACAAAGCCATCAATATATCCAAAATAATTAAATGCTTTTTTCTGAGGTTTAAATCGCTCCACACCGTTGCGGTGTCCCATCCAGATATTTCCCTCATTGTCTTCCACCAAAGACCATAGGTTTTGAGAACTGAGATTGTCTTTTTTAGAGAAGCACTCAAAGCAATCCGGCTTATTAGGGCTGGCATCTTTTTTCATTTTGCAGAGGCCATTTTCAGTTGCAAGCCAGATATAGCCTTCGCGGTCTTGGATAATGGAGAGCACTAAATTGTTGGCCAGCCCATTTTTGGTAGAAAAATTCGTAAAGCCCGTCTTGTCGTAGCGGCTCAAGCCTCCATAAGTACCAAACCAAAGATTGCCGTCGCGGTCTTTCAAGGCGCAGCGCACGTAGTTGTCGGCCAAGCCTTGTGCACGCGAAAAATCCGTATAATTTTCCCCATCAAAGCGTGTAAGCCCCTCATCTGTACCCAGCCAAAGGCGGCCTTGGTCATCTTCTACGATACAGTAGATGTAGTCGTCTGTCAGGACATTACTTTTGTTGTAAACGGTAAACTTACTCCCATCAAACTTACAAAGCCCACCCCCACTGGTACCTACCCATACTTGGTTTTGAGCATCTATATGGAGCGCCTTGATATAATCTGACGATAAACCATCGCTGCGATTATACGCCAATATCTCTTTTTGAGGAGTATATTTGATAAGCCCCGAGCCTTGTGTACCAAACCAGAGGTTGCCCTCCATGTCTTCGGCAATAGAAGTTACGGGCTTGTTGCGCAGCAAAGGGGAAGAAAGTACCGTAAAACGCCGATTGGTGAGCTTCGACACGCCGGCATCTGTACCAAACCACAGGTTTTGGTTGCGGTCGCGCAGCACAAAGTTTACCTGGTCATTAACCAAGCCATTGCCTGTATTGAGTATTTCGCGGCCATCAGCTTTGAGTATCACTGCGCCGCGCTGTGTACCCAAGATGAGATTGCCTTCTTCATCGGCCATTCCCGAAAATACATTGTTGTCGGGCAAATCATCAATCACCTCAAACTCGCCATCGCCCCGGAGCTTGGCAGCACCCTCGGCAGTGCCAAACCATACATTTTTCTTTTTATCTTCAAAAATACAGTTAATCAAATCGCTGGGAAGGCCATTTTCTGTATTATAGATTTTGAAGTTTTTGCCATCAAAGCGTGCTACCCCACGCGAAGTACCTATCCATAAGTTTCCCTTTACATCTTCTTTGAGCGTCCACACGTTGTTGTCAGGTAGGCCGTTAAACACCGTATAGTTGGTAAACTTCTTACCGTCAAACTTGCTCAAGCCTCGGGCAGTCGCAAACCAGTAGTGGCGGTTGCGGTCTTCCAGAATAAAGTGTACATCATTGCCTACAAGGCCCTGCTTCTCGGTATAGTTATGAAAGCGCGTACCATCAAAACGGCTCGCCCCGGAGCGTGTGGCGAGCCATATTTGGTTTTTTTCATCTTCGATGATGTGTGTGATATTGTTGCTGAGCAGGCCGTGTTCGGTGGAGTACTTGGTAAAATTTTTTCCGTCAAATTTACAAACACCGCCCTCAGTAGCAAACCAGATGTAGGAGTTATGGTCTTCGAGAATCGCCTTGATATGCGACTCAGGCAGGCCGTCTATGAGGGTATAGTTACGAAAAGGGTAGATTTGCGCTTGCGCCGTACCTGCAAGTACAAGCCAACAATATCCGATGAATCCAAGAAGGCGAAAACAGCTTTGCATAGATGTAAGTTTTTAAGATAAAAAAGTAACCTCTTGGGAGATTACTTTCCGATGGTGTTGCTTCCAAAGTGCAGGCAACTCTTAATAAGAGCTTTTCTGCTTTTTTTCTATGGGCGATGTGTTGGGTCTGGCTTTTCCCTCCATAGCTACCAATTTGCCCTCAAGGGTTTTTATTTGATTTTTAAGCGTTTTAATAACAGCTTCTTTTTCTTCTACCTCATAGCGGGTGTTTTTACCAAGCCTTTGTACATCTTTTTCGAGGGCTTCTTTCTCTTCTTTGAGGCTGCTGATTTCTTTGTTCAGAGAGGTGATTTTGTTATTGGCTGTGGCAAGCTCTAACTGCGTGAGACTGAGTTCATACTGGAGCTTTTTGGAAGAACTGCAAGAAGAAAAAACAAGCAGCGAAAATATTCCTAAGGCACCAGCAACTCTAAAAATTCTTTGCATAGTCTTTAAGGTTTACAATTCGTTAAATGGAGGGCGAAAGTGCATTGATTAACCAAATATACAAAGTATCTTGATAAAATAGTTCACAGTAAGCAAGTTAATATAACTACTGCATGAAAGTTTTAGTAGGTTTTTGTCATGTCCGAAGGCGTAGCAATGATGAAATCGGCCTTGCGTAAGAAATCTTTCTGAAGACTTTCAATCTGTCCCTGCTCCACACTGGCAATGGTCAGGATCTTAAGTTTTGGCTGCTGCTTTTGGAGATACCACATAATGCCCTGAAAATCGTCGGAATGATACGAGCCGTTGAAATGTAGAAAAAGCTGCCCGGGCTTCCAAGCTTTCAGAATAAAATGCGCCATGGTGGCATCTTTCACGGCTTGTGCCGCAGCAAAATTGCGGGCTTGAGCGGCTTCGCCTCCATGCATCATCTGCATCATATTGGCATAGCCCGAAAGGCTGTAATCCACCTCTACGGGCAGTGGTGCCATCCACCTCTTGGCTTCCTCGCTCAGACCCTGCAAAGCGCCAAGGCCTTGGCTGGCTACTAAGCTGGCATAGCGACGCGGTATATTGGTAGCTACAAAAGGTACTTTTTCGGTTCTGGCCAATTCCACCAGCGGGCGGTAGTCGGTTTGGTAATTGTTCCAGAGGCGAGCTTCTTTCAGGAAATTACTTTCCTTTACCAAGCCCGCCAAGTATTCTTCCATCAGCACTTGGTTGTCGGCCTCAAACATCTCCGCACCCATCAGCAGCTTGCCTTTGACAGCTGTGTGCAGGTCTTTGGCCAATTGGAGTTGTAGCCAGTGGTTGATAGGATTGTTGTGCAGCTCCCCAAAGAGTACAACATCTGCTTTTTGAGCCGCCTGCAACAAATCCTGATAAGCTACTACTTTGCCCTCTTTGGCAAAAAGCCTGTAAGCAGGTTTGTCCATACGCAAGGACATCAACAGCAGCAGGCTTCCAAAAACAAAAAAATATTTCATATTCAAAGACTTTGTGAAAATATACTTTACGAAAATTAACAAATAATCGAATTGATAGTTTGTTTTGCTCCAAAATATATTATTTTTGAGCTTCTCGAAGGCTTTCAGAAGTCTTTGCCATTCTTTTCTGAAAGCTTTGTTTTACGCCTTCATCTTACCCTATGACTCTCCAAGAAGCCGCCGCCCGAGTACAAACCCTCTCCGAGCAAATCAACCATTACAACGAACTCTATTATCAGCAGCATATCTCGGCCATTTCCGATTATGAGTTCGATATGCTCCTCGAAGAGCTTATCAAGCTGGAAAAACAATACCCGGAGCTGCGCCAAGAAGACTCCCCCTCGCAGCGTGTGGGTGGCAGTATTACCAAAGAATTTGCCAGTGTATTGCACCAATACCCCATGCTCTCTTTGGGCAACTCTTACTCTAAAGAGGAGCTGATAGATTTTGATGAGCGCATCAAAAAAATACTGGGCGACTCCACCGAGGTAGAATACGTTTGTGAGCTAAAATTTGATGGAGTCTCTATCAGCCTCATCTACGAGCAAGGCCGCTTGGTACGCGCCGTAACCCGCGGCGATGGCGTGCAAGGCGATGAAGTAACCGCCAATGTAAAAACCATCAAAAGTATCCCACTGCGCCTCAAAGGCAATGATTTTCCTGATAAGTTTGAGGTAAGAGGCGAAATATTCCTCTCGCACAAAAACTTTGAGCGCCTCAACCAAGAGCGCGAAGACATCGGCGAAGCCCTCTACGCCAATCCTCGCAATACCGCTTCGGGCAGCCTCAAACTCCAAGACTCTGCCGAGGTAGCCCGCCGCGGCTTAGATGCCTACTGCTATTTTCTTTTGGGCGAACAGCTCCCCTATCAGCACCATAGCGAGGCCATGCAAGCCCTCGGCCAATGGGGCTTTCAGGTATCACCTACCTATCAGGTCTGTACAGGTATAGAGGCCGTGATGGCCTATCTGCAACACTGGGAGCAGCAGCGCTTCCAATTGCCTTTGGATACCGACGGCGTAGTAATCAAGGTGAACAACTTTGCCCAACAGCAAGAGCTGGGCTTTACGGCCAAAAGCCCGCGCTGGGCGATTGCCTACAAGTACAAAGCAGAAAGCGCGGCCACCACTTTGGAGCAAGTTACCTTTCAGGTAGGGCGCACTGGTGCCGTAACGCCCGTAGCAGAGCTAAAGCCCGTGCTGCTGGCGGGTACTACCGTGAAGCGGGCTTCTTTGCACAATGCCAACGAAATTGCTCGCCTTGGCCTGCGCTTGGGCGATACCGTATTGATAGAAAAAGGGGGCGAGATTATCCCCAAAGTAACCGGCGTGGACTTGAGCAAGCGCCAAGCCGACAGCCAAGAGCTGGTCTATCCCAGCCACTGCCCTGAGTGCCAGAGCCTGCTGGTGCGCCAGCCCAACGAGGCCTTGCACTATTGCCCCAACGAAAAAGGCTGCCCACCGCAAATCAAAGGCCGTATCGAACATTTCGTGCAACGCAAAGCGATGGGCATAGACAGCCTCGGCGAGAAAATCATTGCACAACTTTATACACACCTACACGTAAAAGACATCGCCGACTTGTACGACCTCAAAGCCGAGCAGTTGCTGCGCTTGGAGCGCTTCGGCGAAAAGCTAACTGATAAAATCCTGAAAGGTTTGGAAAGCTCCAAACAAATGCCCTTTGCCAAGGTACTTTTTGGCCTTGGAATACGTTTTGTAGGGGAAAGCGTAGCCAAAAAGCTGGCCGACTACTTCGGTTCTATGGAGCGCCTTGCCCAAGCCTCGCTCGAAGAGCTGCAGCAAGTACCCGAAATAGGCGAAAGAATAGCCCAAAGCTTGCACGCTTGGCTCGCTGATGCCGAAAACCAAAAGCTTGTACAAAGGCTTCGAGAGCAAGGGCTTCAGTTTGAACAAGAAAAGGTGGAAATCAGCCTCAAAAGCAATGCCCTCGAAGGCAAAAGCTTTGTAGTATCAGGAGTATTTCAGCATTTTGAACGCGAAGTCTTGCAACAGGAAATACAAGCCCACGGAGGCAGATTGCTCTCCGGTATCTCGGCCAAGCTCGATTACCTCCTTGCCGGAGACAAAATGGGACCGGCCAAGCTGGAAAAAGCACAAAAATTGAAAGTTACCATCATCTCAGAAGAGGAGTTTCTCAAGATGATTCAGCCATAATTTAATTCGGAAAGCCATGAAACTGCAAAACATTATCCAAAAGTTTGTAGGGCAAGACAAGCAAAGTGCCGAAAGCACACTCATAGAACGCAAAACCATCAATTATAATGATGCTCGCAGTGTGGGTGTACTCTTTAGCAGCAGCAATGAGGACAACCACAAGGCCATTACGTACTTTGTGAAACTTCTCCAAAAAGACAATAAGAAAGTAAATGTATTGGCTTACTTCGACGAGAAGCATACCAATCCCTACGACTTCCGATTCGACTTTTTTACCAAAAAAGATGTGGACTACCTAGGCAGAATCAACTGCTTGCAGGTCAATGAGTTTATGGATAAAAAGTTTGACTATCTCTACTGCATTAATCCACAACCCTTTCCTTTGTTCGACTACATCTTGCAAAGAAGCCAAGCCTATTGCCGTGTGGGCAAGTACCACTCAGAGACTACCGACTGTTTTGAGCTGATGGTGGACACGCGCGAATCGAACGATACCGTGGACTTGATTTTGCAGATGCTGCATTATACCAAAAGTTTGCTCGTACACAACGAACTGCTCGCCGAAAGTACACAAAGCAAGAACAAAGAGCCGCAATACTCCGCGCCCAAATACCAGAAAAAGAAAAAAAGGTCTTAGCTTGCTTTTACTTGCTTAATTTCCTTGAGAATCGCTTCTCCGCCCAAGGACAAGATCTCCTCGGCAAGCTGCTTGCCCAAAGTCTCGGCCTGCGCAGCCTCCTTGGTGTGCACGCGCCTGATAAGCTGCTGCCCATCTAAGCTCACTACGCCCCCTTGCAGTTGCAACAAAGCTCCTTGCCAAGTGGCCAAGGCAAATACAGGTACACTACAGCCGCCTTGCAGGGTATGTAAAAAAGCACGCTCGGCCAAGAGGCGCTGCTCCGTAGGGCGATGATTGAGTGCCT
>DAIQNQ010000022.1:1221-25312 GCA_036788275.1 Thermonemataceae bacterium | reverse complement strand
AGCACCTTGTAAATACACAGCTTATATGAAAACAACCGTGCTCAAAGCAAAAGACCAAGCCTACTTTTTTGCAAAAGCATAGGCCAACAAGCTCCAAGCGGCTATAAAGGCTACGCCACCCAAGGGCGTAACAGCCCCCAGCCAAGTAGCGCCTGTGAAGCAGAGCAGGTACAAAGAACCCGAAAAAAGCAGGCAACCCAGCAGCATCAGCCAAGCGGCGGCCGCCAAGCGGCGCTCCGGAAAGAGCTGCCCCAATGTACCCAAGGCAATGAGGCCCAGCGCATGATAAAAATGGTACTGCACGGCAGTTTGGTAGGTTTCGTAGCGGCCTGCTGCCAAAAGCGCCGCTTTAAGGGCATGCGCCCCAAAAGCACCTAAGGCCACTGCCACAGCAGCCAAAAGCGCCCCTATCAGAATGAATCGTGTTTGCATAGTACAAAGGTAAATTTTTTCTTCGCTTGCCCAAAATTTACTCGGAGGATTCAGGCCATTGCTTTTCTTTGCTTATATTTAGCATCTCAAGTGTTTGAATATTCATGAATCAACAAAAATCTTTTTGGCTTTGGGCAGTATTGGCGCTGGCGCTATTGGCAGGCGGCTATGTATTGCAGCATTTTAGCCAGCGGCAGTCTTCCGAAGAGCTGAACCGCCAATATACCCGATTGGTACAAAGCAAGCTTCAGGAGGCACTCGTGCAGATGGAAAAAGAGAGCAAACAAATCAAACGTACCTTCCAAGAAAACAACAATACCCCCTTGGTGGTATTGGCCAAGCAACTGCGCTATGAGTTTTATATTTTTAAGAATGAAGAATTGGTCTTTTGGTCTGACCATCTCTTCACACCCGAATATAAATCGCTGGCAGGCTTTTTTACCTACCGCTTTTTAGACTTGAAGCGGGGCAAGTTTGTGGTTCACAAAAATAGCTTCGCTACCGGCGGCGGCAATCAGATTGACATTGTCTGCTTTCTGCCTATACAGCTACGTTACGAAATCGAAAACGCCTACTTGCAGTCGGCCTACAATGCTGATATTATCCCCAGCAATAGCGTGCAGATAGACGATGAGGGCGAGCGCCACTACCGCTACAATCTCTTTAGCCCGCAGGGGCAATACCTATTTTCGGTGATTCCCACCGATTCTGACAGCGTAAGGGCCAAGTTTTGGTCGGCGTGGAGCTTGGCTGCTTCTTTGGCGGCTTGGCTGCTGCTGGGCTTCCTCACGCACCGTGCCGTAAGGCAGCTTCGTGCCAAGAGAAAGTATGAGTGGGCTTTTGGGGCTTTGCTGTTATTTTTGGTTGCTCTCAGGGTTTTCTTCTTTTATCAGCTGCCTCTTATCAAGATTTTCGACTGGGATATTTTCAATCCTAAGTTCTACGCCTCCTCGCAGTGGTCTTCTTCTTTGGGCGACTTGCTCATCAGCCTTGTACTCTTGCTGGCGGCGCTCATCCATTTGCTACGCTCTTACTATCGTTTCAAAATCTATAAAAATATCATTTTGCTGCCTTCCTACGGGCGCGACCTGCTCTCGGTGCTCTGTATTGTGGCGGCTTATTGGGTATTTTGGGCGCATTTCAGCGTAATGAGTACCATTTACCTGCACTCCCAAATCAACTTAGATATTACACAGGAGCTGGACTTTCCCATTCCCAAAATCGCCTGCTTGGCGATTTTTCTACTGCTTTCGGTTATTTACTTTATCACTACCAATCTCTTGGTCAGGATATTGATGCGCCTCAATGAGAAGCGCTACCTGCATATCAGCTTGCTTTTTGCTACGGGTACGTTTCTCTATGGCACGCTGAGCTACCTCAACGGGCAGTTTTATGCCTTGCTCCTTTTGCTGGGAGGTGCTTATCTGGTAGTGGCTACTTATTTGGCTTTGCCCAAATACCTTTACCAATTTCGCTACTTTACGTCTATTTATTTGTTTTTGGCAGCCTTGGTCTGTGCTGCTTCGGGGGCTTACTCGGTGTATGTGTTTGGGCAGGAGCGCGAGCATGTACAAATGCAGAAGTATGCGGAGTCGCTCTTAGACGAAAATGACCTTTATACTGAGTTCATTTTGCAAGAAATAGAAAAACAAATTCAGAAAGATGCTTTCATCAGAGAGTCTTTCCAAAGTCCCTTCCTCAGCGCGCAGCTGCTCCGGCAACGTATCAGAAAGATGTATGTAAAAAATGCCTTGGAAAGCTATCAGGTAGATATTTATGCCTTCGACTGGGTAGGCAACTCTCTCCAAAAAGACAAGAAAAGCAACTATCAGGAGTTTTTGCAGCGCTATCAGCAGCAAAGCTTTCGCACAGAGCATCCCAATACTTTTTTTGTAAGTGAAAACGATGTGTTGGAAAACAGCCTCGGCTCCAACCTGATGAAGCAATACCTTCATTTTATTGAGATTTATAAAGACCGCCACCTGACAGGCTATATTATCCTCGACCTCAAGCAGCGCAAAGACCTGCCCAACAACGTATATCCTGAGCTGCTCATAGACAAGCGCTTCAAGCAGCCAAAGGAGTATAAAAGTTATAGCTATGCCATTTATACAGAGGAGCAACTGCTCTACAATACGGGCGAGTTCAATTACGAAAAAGAGTTTAAGAAAGCCTTTCTCCAATTTCCTTCTCTTTATACAAAGGGCTACGAGTACAACTCTTTCAAGCATCTGGCGCAGCGCTCCGAAAAAGGGCGCGTGGCCGTGGTATCTGTACCCACTTACACGCTTGGCAAGCTGTACGCCAACTTCTCGCTGTTTTTTCTGCTGCTGATTATCACTTATTTCGGCATTTCTATCATTTATGCCTTCAATAGCCACTATACCGGCATTACCTTCAACTACGCCACCCGCATACAGATATACCTCAATATCGCCTTCTTTTTGCCGCTTATTATCATCAGTATTTTTACGCTCAGCATTGTGAGTTCCTCCTACGAGAAAGACCTTATCAATTCCTTTATCAACAAGGCCGAAAGTGCCGGAAAAAGCCTACTGTACAGCTTAGAAAGCTATTGGCAAGAAGAAGAAGGCAAAGAAAAACTCGTGCAAGACCTCCTCAATGTAGCCCAATACGCCGAGGCCGACCTCAACCTCTTCGATACCCGCGGGCGGCTCATTGCCTCCAGCCAGCCGGGCATTTATGAGTCGGGACTGCTCTCTTTTTATATCAATGCCGAAGCGCATACAGCCATTATCGAGCAAAAGGAACGCAAGCTGATGCTCTCCGAAGCCGTAGGCCTGCTCAACTACAAATCGGTGTATATCGCTGTATATACCTACGACACCAACCGCCTGCTGGGGATTTTGAGTATTCCTTTTTTTGATGCTGAAGACGAGCGCGACAAGAAGATTATCAATATCCTCTCTACCACCATCAACATCTTTACGGCTACCTTTATCGTATTTATGGTGGTGTCTTATTTTGCTTCGCGTATCCTGACCGTACCGCTGCAAATGATTACCCAAAAAATCAAAAAGACCAATCTGCAAGCTTACAATGAGCCCCTCGAATGGGATTCAGAAGATGAAATCGGCCTGCTCGTAAACGAATACAACCGCATGCTCATCAACCTCGAAGAGAGCAAGCAAGCCTTGGCACAAAGCGAAAAGGAGTCGGCTTGGCGCGAAATGGCCAAACAGATAGCCCACGAAATCAAAAATCCGCTTACTCCTATGAAGCTCACGCTCCAGCACTTGCAAATGAAGATAGAAAAAGAAAATATCCAACTCCGTGAGCTGATAGGCAAACCTTTCGATACCTTGCTCTCTCAAATAGATACCCTCAGCGACATTGCTACTTCCTTCTCGGCTTTTGCCAAAATGCCTACGCCTCGCCACGAGCTTTTTGAGGCCGGAACAGTAGTAAGAAAAGTGATTCAGCTTTTCAAAGCCAACCATGAAGTGGACCTTATCAGCCACTTGGCCAAAGGCGATTTTATGGTGCGGGGCGATGAGCAGCTGCTGGGGCAAATTCTCAATAACTTGATGCTCAATGCAATACAAGCCGTGCCAAAATCTCGAAAGGCACAGATTCTGATACATATCTTCTTAGAGCAGCCCCGCAGTGTACGCATCGAAATCCGCGACAATGGCATAGGTATTCCTGAAGAAATCCAGACAAAAGTATTTATGCCCAATTTCAGCACCAAGTTTACAGGTTCCGGTATCGGCTTATCCTTGGCCAAGCGGGGCATTGAGCATGCAGGCGGCAAGATATGGTTTGAAACCATAGAGGGCGAAGGTACTTGTTTTTTTATTGACTTGCCGCTGGCAGAATAAGCAATCCATGTGGGAGGAAAAGGCAACATCGGTACACCCGCCCAAAGGCTTTTGGATGCTCAAAAGAAGCCTCTTGCTGCTGCTTTTCTTTTGGCTTGCCCATAGCGCCGAAGCCCAAAGAAAATGCCGCTGGATACCCCTCTCCGACAGCAGCTTCCTCTTGGACAGCGCCTCGGTGCTGCCGCCCTCTATCCAAGTCCAAAACCCGGACTGGCGCTTGGAGTACCTCCCTGCCCAAGGCAAAGCCCGCTTCGTAGCCCTCAATCCCGATGTGCCCCGCCCCGACTCCATCCTCGTATGCTACCAAACCCTGCCCTTTCGCTTGGGTCAAGCGGCGTACAAACGCAATCCGGGAGCGATAGACTCTACCGGATTTTTTACGGAAGTAAAAAACTTAGACAATACACAGCCCGGCAATAGCCAACGCGAGGAGATTTTCCGCAGCGATGGCCTCCAGAAAAACGGCAACCTCACGCGGGGTATTTCCTTTGGCAATCAGCAAAACGTATTCGTAAACTCCGCCCTCAACCTCCAGCTCGAAGGGCAAGTGAGTGAAGACATTAGCATCAGCGCCGTCATCTCCGACCAAAACATTCCTTTCCAGCCCGATGGCAATACCCAGCAGATACAAGAATTCGACAGGATTTTTGTGCAGCTCAAAAGAAAGCAGAGCAGCCTGAACGTAGGCGACATCGTGCTACAAAACCGCCCGCAATCGGAGTTTATGCGTTTCTACAAAAACGTACAGGGCGTACAGCTTGATGCGCGCTACCTGATGACCGACAGCAGCCAAGCCCGTACCATTGCGGGTGTAGGCATTGCCAAGGGCAAGTTTGCCTCGGTGGCCATCACGCCTATCGAAGGTGTGCAAGGCCCCTACCGCCTCCAAGGGCCTAACCAAGAGCGCTTCATCATCATCATTGCCAATTCCGAAAAAGTATATATTGATGGTCGCCCCCTGATGCGCGGCTTCAATCTCGATTATGTGATAGACTACAACGCCGCCGAAATCACCTTCAATCCCAATGTGCTCATCACGCAGTTTACACGTATCCGCATAGACTACGAATACGCCGAGCGCAATTACAGCCGTACCAACCTGCAAGCCAGCCACGAGCAGCAATGGGGCGCTTGGAGCGCACAGCTCAATTTTTTTAGCGAAAGCGATAACCCCCGCCAACCACTCTTACTCGACCTCGGCGATGAGGACAAATTTGCCCTCAGCCAAATCGGCGACGACCTGAGCCAAGCTTTTATCAGGAGTATTGATTCGGTGGGTTTTACCGAAAATCAGATTCTCTACCGCCGTACCGACAGCACCACCGCCCAAGGTACTTTTCGCGAGATTTATGTCTTTTCCAACAATCCGACAGAGGCTTTTTTTAGGTTGAATTTTACGGAAGTAGGCTCCAATAGAGGCAATTACGTATTGAGCAACGAAAACCTTAACGGCAGGGTCTTTCGATGGGTAGAGCCGCTCAATGGCATTCCGCAAGGCAATTTTGAGCCGGTGCGGCTGATTCCTACGCCCGCCAAGCGGCAGCTCATTACGGCGGGCATCGGCTATCAAATCAATGCCAAAGAGCGCATCGCCATAGAAGCTGCCGTTTCGGAGCGCGACCTAAACCGCTACTCCTCGCTCGACAATGACGACAACCAAGGCTATGCCTTCAAGCTGGCTTACGAAAACAAGGGCAAGCCCTCTTTCCTGAAAAACTACCTTTGGAACAGCGGCCTGAGCTATGAGTTCAACAATCGTTTTTTCAATCCCATTGACCGCTTCCGCCCTATCGAGTTCAATCGCGATTGGAACATTCCCCTCGATACCTTGCTGGTGCCCACGCCCCTCGAAGACCACATCGCCCAAGCCCATATCGGCCTCCAAAAAGACCCCAACAACCTGCTCCGCTACGGCTTTACCTATCGCAATCGCGGCTTTCAGGCCAATGGCTGGCAGCAAGAAGCCAAAATACGCCAAAGCAAGGGCATATTGGCAGTGCAGGTAGATGCTTTTTGGATGGAAAGTACTCAGCAAGAGCTTTTTTCGAGAAGGCCGCAGCAGGCCAGCTGGCAAAGGCTCAGCGCCGACCTTGCCCTACGGGGGCGCTATACCACGCAGGGTTATGTATTTAGCAGCGACCAAAATACGCTCCGCTTCAGCGACAACGACTCGGTGGCTTTTACGGCAATGAACTTCGTGGAGCATCGCCTTTATGTCAAAAACAGCGACTCGCTGCGCAGCCGCTTTGGCATCGAATATGCTTTCCGCAACGACCGCCTGCCCTTGGAAGGCCGCTTGGTGGAGCGCACCCAAGCCCAGACCCTCCAAGCACGCTACGAAGGGCGGCTTTCGCCCAGCCAAGAGTTGAGCTTTACGGGTACGTATCGCCTTGTAAACAACCGTTTTCCCATACTGGCAGGTACTGAGGCCTTCGACGAAAACCTGCTCACACGCCTTGATTGGCGTGCATTTTTTCTGGAAAAAAGTATTCGTTCAGAGCTGACTTTCCTTACGGGCACGGGGCGTGAGCTGCGCCGTGAATTTGCCTTCTTGCAAGTGCCTACCGGAGAAGGAACACACACTTGGCGCGACGACAATGGCGACGGCCTGCAACAGCTCGAAGAGTTTTACCTGGCCATCAATCCCGATGAGCGCAATTTTATCAAAATATTTACGCCTACCGACGGCTACACCTTGGCTTTCAGCAAAGATTTCAACTACCGCCTCAATATGCAGTTTCCGAGCACTTGGGCCAAAGCGGCAGGCTTGCGCCGTTGGCTGGCGCGCTTCTCGGCACTTTCGGTATGGAATACCCGCCAAAAAACTACCGATAGCGACTTGCTGCGCCGCTTTGTGCCTTTTGGCGGCAATATCAATGATACCACGGTACTCTCTCAGCAAGACAACCTCCGCAGCACACTCTTTTTCAACCGCAGCAATCCCCAATACGGCTGGGATGCGGGCTACCTGAGCAGCCAGCAGAAGCAATTGCTTACGAGTGGTTTTGAGATTCGGCGATTAGAGGAGTGGCAAGTCAATACCCGCAACAACCTGCTGCGCTATCACAACCTCCAAGTGCAAGCCAAGTGGAATCGTTTGGAGAATCGCTCCGACTTCCTGCTCAATCGCAACTACTTGCTCCAAAGCTATCAGATAAGCCCAACTTGGGCATATCAGCCACAAAACGACTTTCGGATAAGCCTTTCTTATCTTTTTGCCGACAAGCAAAATCTGGAAGAAGGCAATGAAAAAGCCCTTTGGAACCAATGGGCGATAGAGATGCGCTGGAACAAGCTGAGCAAACGCAATCTAATTGGGATTTTCAAACTCATTGACATCCGCTACGATGGCGAGGTAAACAGCCCCGTAGGCTATGAGCTGCTCGAAGCCCTGCAAGCCGGACGCAACCTCACTTGGTCGCTCAACTGGCAGCAGCGCTTGGCCAATGGCTTGCAAATCAATCTGAGCTATGAAGGTCGCCAATCGCCGGAGCGCCCCATCGTGCATTTGGGGCGCATGCAGGTGGCGCTGCTTTTTTAGGCTAATTCTTGCAAAAAGCGCATGGTATCAATGCCATCGGCATAGTCGTGGAGGCCGGGGCTTTGGGCTTGGCCAAAGGCAATGCTTTGGGGAAATGTGGCATTGCGCGATACAATGCACTGAATTTTGGAGGCTTGAGCGGCCAGCTTTTCTTGCAGGGCGGCGGGGTCTGTATAATATTCAAAATACAAAATGGCTGTAGGCGACACCAAATCTTCGGAGGCGCAGAGCAGCATAAAGCCATTGTCTAAATGTGGAATGCTCTTGATGAGGAAGATGGCCTTGTTGTATTCGTAGTTATTGAAATATTTATGATGCGCAGCCACACTTTGCCAAGGCTCTATGGCCTCGAAGAAGGTATCGAAGCGGTAGTTTTCGGGTACATAGAGTTTGGCTACATTGCGGCAGCCCAAGCCATAGTAGCTGAAAATATCGGCAGCCAGGGCTTTGAAGTCCTTTTCCTCCTCCTGCCCGTCTAATACAGCTACCGACACGCGGTTTTTGCGAATAAGGTGCGGCTTGTGTCGGAAATAATACTCAAAATAGCGAGAGGTATTGTCGCTTCCGGTGGCAATGAAAGCATCGGCCTCTTTGAGCAAAGGCGGAAAGTGAATCTGCTCGCCAAAGGCCGGAGCGATACTTTTAAGTTTTTCTAACAAAAAAGGCAGCAAAACTTCGTCTTGAGAACTAAGCTTGGCCAAGAGCTGCTTGCCACTCAAAAGCACACAAAGTGCATCGTGGAAGCCCACCGCCGGAATATTGCCTGCCATCACTACGCCTACTTTGTGCGCCGAATGTTGGTCTGCAAAGGCATAGTTTTTTACCCAATCCTTTAGGGCATCTTCTTGCAAAAAAAGCTGCAAGGCTTGCAGGGCTTGCCATACTTGCATAGGCGTAAACCAAGGGTTTTTGCTTTCGGCACGCCGCGCCAAGGCCTCAAATTCGGCATCGGGCAAGCTGCGCAAGGAGGCTCCTAAAGCAGCAAAGGCAGATATTCTTTCTTGAAGGGTCATCATAAAGGCAAAGGCTTGGGAGATTTTATGCTAATTTTTTGATTTGTGGTGGTTGTAGTAGATACGCACCGCAGTGCGTATCTACATTGTGCGTATCTACCATCATCATATAGAGAATTTCTAAAAACCCATCGCCGTTCTGACGCGGAAGAGCGTTTGTTGGGCGATGGCGCGTGCCTTTTGTTCGCCTTGATGCAGGGCGGTTTCGAGGGCTTGTGGGTGCGACATATAGTAGTCAAACTGTTTTCTTTCTTCTTGGTATTTGTCGAGAATCAAGGCCAGCAGCTCGTTTTTAGCGTGGCCATAGCCATAGCCTCCGGCCAGATAGCGCTGACGCAGGTCTTCGCTTTGGGCTTCGGTAGCCAAGAGTTGGTAAAGCCTGAACACATTACAAGTATCGGGATTTTTGGGCGCTTCCAAGGGCGTACTATCGGTTTGGATGCTCATTACTTGCTTTTTGAGTTCTTTTTCGGGCAAGAAAATATCAATGTAGTTGTTGTAAGACTTGCTCATTTTCTGGCCGTCGGTACCGGGAATGGTCATTACCTGCTCGTCTATTTTGGCGGCAGGCACTACAAATATTTCTTGTTGGTATTGATGGTTGATTTTCTCGGCGATGTCGCGCGTAATTTCCAAATGCTGCTGTTGGTCTTTGCCTACGGGCACAAAATGGGCATCGTAGAGCAAAATATCGGCGGCCATGAGCACCGGATAGGTAAAAAGCCCTGCCGTAACGTAGGATTTGCCTAATTTCTCGGACTTGTCTTTGTAAGAGTGGGCATTTTCCAACATCGGAAAGGGCGTAAAGCAGCTCAAGTACCAAGCCAGTTCGCATACCTCAGGAATACGCGATTGGCGGTAGAAGTAGTTTTTTTCTACATCAAAACCAAAGGCCAACCAAGCCGCTGCCACGGCATTGACATTGTCGGTGCGCAGGCCTGCCTCGCGGATGGTGGTGAGCGAGTGCAGGTCGGCAATAAAGAAAAAGGACTCGTTTTTGGGGTCTTCAGAAAGCCGAATTGCCGGAATAATGGCCCCCAGCAAATTGCCGAGGTGGGGCTTGCCGGAGCTTTGTATGCCTGTGAGGATTCTTGCCATAGCAGTATTTTATATCAAGATGATAATAAGATTTAAGATGATTTTTATAGTTTTATTTTCAATGATTCGGTTATTTCGGTCAGTTAGATACGCAAGCAGTGCGTATCTACACCTGTCGGTAATACACCAACCAACGAAAAGCCCAAGCCCATTCTACTTTTACCTCTTGGCGGATGGCTTCGGGCAAGAAAGCCTGCCATTCGGCCTTGCGAAAAGCCCGCCTTACGGACAGCGGCGCATCGTTTTTGACCAAATAAGAAGAAGAAAAGAGCTTGCTCAGCAGCTTGATAGACCCATAAGCCAAGGCGTGGCGGTGCAGGTCATTGACCAAGAAGCCTACGGCGGCATTTTGGCTCACCCATTGGAAGTAGCCTTTGAGGGCATCGTCGGGCAGGTGATGACAAAAGAGCATCGAGGTAAAAATATCTGCCTTGATACCCTGCTGCGCCCGATAGTCGCTTTGTATGAAGCTGATTTCGGGGTAGTCGCGGCAGTTTTCACGCGCATAAGCAATACAATCTGCCTTGAGGTCTATGCCTGTGAGCTGCAAGTCGAGCTTTTTCTTTCTGCCCCAAAGCGCTATGTTTTTGAGGCTGTCGCCACCACCGCTGCCGATGTCCACGATGTGGTAATGCTTGCGAGCAGGCTGCAGGAGCTTCTCTAAGCCGCGCAGCGTAAGCGCATGCCCACCCAAATAGCTGTTGATAAAAGCCAACTCGCGGAGGTTGCGGTACAAATCGGCTTGGGGAATATCGTCGGCATCTAAGAGCTCGGCTTGGTAGCTGCGTTTTGAGAAGTCCATGCGGCAAAGTTAAGGAAGAAACTGAAAACGCAAATAATGAATTTTAGAACCTTTGGCCTCGAAGGCCAGCTCGTATTTGGTACGAATGCCAAAATGCTCGGCCAGCAGAGGCGACTCTTGGAGGTTGTCGGTCCAGACTAAATTTTGTATCGGGCTTTGCGCCAGCACTTCCATGCTGTATTCAAAAAGGCCTGCATTGTCGGTTTTGAAGTGCAATGTGCCTTGGGGATGCATAAGCCTGCGGTACATTTCTAAGAAGCGCGGGTGCGTAAGGCGGCGCTTTTCGTCTTTGCTGCGCGGGCGCGGGTCGGGATGTATGAGCCAGATGTCTTGCACCTCTTGGGGGGCAAAGAACTGCTCTAAATTTTGGATATACGCCCTCAGAAAGGCCACATTTTGCAGGCCTTGGGCTTCGGCCACGCTGCTGCCCTTCCAGATGCGCGCCCCTTTGATGTCCACACCGATAAAGTTTTTGTGGGGATGCTCCGCGGCCAATCCGGTGGTATATTCGCCCCGCCCGCAGGCCAACTCCAATACGATGGGCTGCTCGTTGTGGAAGTACTCTTGCAGCCAACGCCCCTTGCAATGCTCGTAAAAGGGTTTTCCGGCTTCGATGATATAGGGACTTTGCTGGTTGTGGGCAAAGCGTTCTAATTTCTTTCGGCTCATAGTATGAATTTTGGCCTGCAAAGATAGGAAAAATTCGGCTTGCAAGGAGATGTTTTGGGATTTTTGGAGGGGGGATTAACATAGCATATAAACTTTTCTACAACTTGGAATTATGCTCTTATTTTATTATTCTTGCAAAGACTCCAAAAGATAGTTTAGAGAGAGCCTCATGAAGTGTTAGCATCTCATAGTCTTTATCTTTGACACTGCTATCGCTTAAATACTATAAAATAGTTGAAAAAATCCATATCTAAACCATAAATTTATACAAAAATGATAAAAACTAATTTTGTAATCCTAATGGCCATATTTGCATTTTTATTTTGGTCTTGCGAAGAAACAAGTACATCAATTGCTGACTCTGAACTACCCAAATACATATTGAGCCCAGCTGATATTTCAAACAATAATTCACAGATAATCTGGAAAATTACTATACTTGATAGTGTAGTCACCAAAAGACAACTGCTTGCTTTAGCAACTAAAATGAAAGATAATGATAATCAGAAAATGGCAATAGTAACTATTCATTTTTACCCAAATGGTGTAAAAAAAGATATAGCTTCGCAGGTTTCCGTATTTTACAATAAAAATGAAGCTTTAAAGAAGAAAGACTTAAATGGCAATCCATGTGAAATAGAAATTAGAACAGAAACTTATCAAGCAAGTGGTTTACCAACTATCAAAATAACAGACTAATCAACAAGTAAATACTAGCCTTCCCGTGCCAAAGTATTTGTGTAAGGTGATAACACGGCGGAATACACCCTAACCAAAGTAATTTTACAGAGAAAAGCCTTTGAAACCACCTCTGACCCCTCCAAAGGAAGGGAATTTAAAAGCACATAATTTTCAGCATAAATCAGAATTTAAAATGATTGCAGCAGAGAAGGTAAAAGCTACGCTACCAATGCTGCTGCCTTGTGCTTTTCTGGAATTAGCCATTCCAAGCAAATGATAGTGCCCTTGTTGGCTTGGCTTTTTATCTGGAGCCAAGCCCCAAGCGTTGCGGCTCGTGAGTGCATATTCACGAAGCCCATGCCATTTTGGGTATGCTGTACATCAAAGCCTTTTCCGTCGTCTTTTATCTGCACAAATAAAGTGGAGCGCTCTACCAAAACCCGAATGTATAGGCTTGTAGCCTGAGCGTGCTTGAGGGCGTTGTGTACTGCTTCTTGGCATATCCTGAAGAGCAATATTTCTTCTTGTTGCTCAAATCGAGGCAGCTGCTCAGGAATATCCAGTTGAATGGGCGTTTCGTGGCTTCTGCACAAATCTTCTAAGGCTGCGGCAAAACCCAGCTGACTAAGCGTAAAGGGCATCAAGGCGTGTGAGATTCTTCGAACTTCTTGAGTGGTATTTTGAAGCGAGGAAAATACCGATGCCAAAAGGCTTTCATCCTTCGTTTTGCTGTAAATCTCTATCTGCAGTCGAATCACCGCAAGCATTGTCCCCACGCTGTCGTGCAATTCTTTGGCGATTCTTTCCCTTTCCGTCTCTTGTGTATAAAAAACAGCTTCTTTAATTTCTTTTTCTTTGATTTTTTCTTTCAAAGAAAGCTCCTGTGCTTGCAGTAGTGCTTTGCGCGTTTTGAGGAAGACAATGACACTGAGAATCAAAATACTCAATAAAGAAATGAGCGACACCAACAAGAGCCACACTTCCGCTTGTTTTTTTGCATTTTCGGCTTTGGTTTTTTCTTGTTCTTTGGCCAAGGTATTAAATTCTATATTGGCCAAATCTATGGTATTGGAAGACCGACGCTGATAGATAATCTTGTCAATCTCATTGGCCTTTTCAAGGTACAGAAGTGCTTGGTCAAATTTACCTTGTGTTTTATAAAAGCGATAACTATTCGAAAAAAGATTCTTTTTAGATTTGATAGAAATGCGATTGGTATCTTTCTGAATCACCGATAAGCTTTGCTGCAAAATCGCCTCCGCTTTGTCGAATTGTCTTTCTTGGGTATAAAAATCCACAAAACTCATCAACGAACCATTTAGCATGTCCCAATCTTCTATCAGGGTACTGTATTTTACGGCTTCCTCCAGCGAGGGCACTACTTCTTTTTTGTTGCCCAAGGCATTTTGACATTTGGCCAGATGTATCTTGGCAATC
Source organism: Thermonemataceae bacterium (assembly GCA_036788275.1). GTDB lineage: Bacteria > Bacteroidota > Bacteroidia > Cytophagales > Thermonemataceae > DAIQNQ01. The sequence continues at coordinate 11,797 of DAIQNQ010000022.1, read as the reverse complement.
GCCATCGCTCGGTACGCTTTTCTTTTTTCGGCTTCCTCCAGCGAGCGCTGATGAAACTTAATGGCTGTTTCATAGTCTTTCAAGTTCTCGTAAGCCTCTGCCATATTTGCACAAATTCTGTATAAATCGCCCTTCACATAGTCCGATTTTTTGCTTTCAGGCAGCTGTTCATAAAGCGCCAAAGCCTGCTTGTAATAGGGAATGGCTTCCCTGTTCCGGTTAGTTTCAATATAAAAAAGACCAATGATGTTGAGGCGCGTAACCACCAACGAGTCTAATTGAGCCTCTTGAGCGATTTGCAAAGATTTTTTTGCCCAGCCCATCCCCTTTTCATAGTCGCCGGTGTAGTAAGTGGTAGAAGCCAGCAAGCCCCACAACCTTGATTCGGCGGCAAAGTCTTTTTCTTGTTGCGCCAATTCAATTCCTTTTTTGCCATAAAAAAACGCAGAATCTACCATAATCAGGTCTTGATACAAACTGATAATTTCTACGTATTGCCTGCAATGGGGACGCTTTTCTTGTTTAGCCACTACTACCAAGTGTTTTATGGAATCTATTTGCTTTGAAATAGCGGTATAAGAATTTTCGACTTGCGCCGAGCAAGGTAGATAGCAGCATATCCAAAGAAATAAAAGCCATTTGCTGTGTAATAATCTTGTTTTCATAAGCGATTTCTATACGTTTTTTTTCAAACTTGACTATAAAACAATAATACAAAATCTTGGGAAAATGACCATAAATTACTTCGAGTTTATGGGAGCAGCTATGCTCTTTCAATAACAAAATAAAAGAAAAATAGCCAGCCTGTTTCGTTCGTACTGAACAAATTCGCCTGCAAATGGGTTTTTTAAGCATTACCCAAAGCAAAAACAATGTGGATAGAAGCCGGAATACAGAAGTTTGAGGCCGAAAAATACAGCGAAGCCGTAGCCGATTTTTCGCAAGCCCTCCAGATACAACCTTACGATGCACTTGCACTTGCTTGGCGTGGACGCTGCCGCTTCAAGCTCGACGACTACACCAAGGCACTCCAAGACTATGACGAGGCGCTCAACCTTGCGCCCCAAAATGCCCAACTCTACTACGAGCGCGGCTTGGTGCGCTTCTTCCTGAAGCAAGCCAAATCTTCTTTGGAGGATTTCGACCGTGCCGCCGCCTTAGAGCCACACAATCCCTTCCGATACTCCAGCAGGGCTTATGTAAAGGCCTCTTGGGGCATGCTGCCCGAGGCCGTGAGCGACTATGAGCAGGCCATTGCCTTAGACCCCGAAGATGCCGTAGCCTACAACAATCTGGGCTTGCTCCAAGAGCAAATGGGCTATATGGAAGCCGCCAACAAAAGCTTCAAAACTGCCGACGAGTTGGTAGATGGGGTAGCTTTTACACCTAAAAACAGTAGCCCTCTGGCTGAAAATCTGCCCACCGAGGCCATTCAGAAAAGCCCAACCTTGTGGAGCATCATGCGTCAAACCCTCAGCAGCCGCCAGGGTTGGAAGGAGTTTAGCCGCTTTTGGTCAGAGAAAATGAAAAGCACGAAGCGTGAGCATTCTTAATTGATGAATCAACAAAGGTCGTAGATAAAATAAAACAAGGCACTGGTGAAAATCTCCTTCATCAGTGCCTTATCTTTGCATATTTTTCCTAAAAAATACACGATGCCCTTAGAAATCTCCTCTCAAGAAAAGCTCCGAGCGCTTTTATTCTCTTCCGACCCCAAAAATCAGGTTTTGGCGCTGCACTTTCTGCTCGAAGAAGTGCCCGAAAAGTTTTGGTCTTATTTGGTAGCCATCCAAAGCGTTACTGCCACAGAAGAGCTTCGGGACTTGAGCACCGAAATATTCTACAAATACCAAAAAGAAGAGTTACTTGCTTGTACCACAAGGTCCTCTTTTTATGATACAGAAGCCTTTGAGCAGTTTCTGGAAGAGGAGCAGCAGCTCTTTGAGCAATTTCCCTTTATCAAAAAAGAAGATTTTGCCGTGGCGGTGCTTTATCTGGAAAAAATTGGCTTGGGTTACTGTCTTTCGCGTGGCTTGATGCCTCCTGCCGAAGCCCTTGCCCTCTTTGTAGAAGGCAATCATTTGGATCTTTTTCGACAAAACATCACGCATTTGCCCAAAGAAATAGGCAATCTGGGCTTCCTCAAAACGATTGCCATCGGCGGCAATCATATCGAGAAGGTGGATGCAGAAGTAGGAAAACTCAAAAATCTCCAAAATATCTACGACTACGACACGACTTATAGCTTTGAGGCCGAGGAGCAGATGCATCGCTTCTTTCCCGGAATCTATGCCGAGAAGTTCAATAGCAAAGCCGGAACAGCCTACAACAAAGGCCAGCACGAAGAGGCAGCAAAAGCCATCGAAAAAGCCATAAAGCTCTCTCCACTAGAAAACAACTACTTGATTACCAAGGCGGCCATCATTATAGGCAAGGAGAACGACCAAGAAAAAGCCATCACCTACCTCCGCAGAGCAGCCAACTATCGCGAAGATGACGAGTCCTCGCTCCTGACAGCCACCTTGGCTTTTTCTAATATGAGCTTTTCTTATAAGTGCCTCCAACAAAACGATAAAGCCTTGGAGGTGGCCTTGGAAGGGCTGGCACTTTATGAGAAATTTCCGGCCTTGCCCAAGCGCTGGGAGCAAACCCTGCTTTTCCGCAAAGCAAGTGCGCTGTATGCTCTAAACGACCTGCAGGCTTCTTTCGAGGTGTATCAGCAATCGCTCAAAAAATATCCGAGCGATAATGCCTCGGAGCTCTACAATCTGGCTTGTATCTATGCGCGCTGGCAAGACCGCGCCAAGGTGCTGAGCCACTTGGCGCGTGCCATCGCTATCAAGCCGGCACACAAAGCCGAGGCCCTTGCCGACAGCGATTTTCAGGATTACTGGCAAGACCCCGACTTTATGGCTCTGGTAAAAGAGGAAGATTAAAGTTCCGAAATCTCATAATATACCAATTCTTGGCTACCGAGGCGGAGTTGTATGCCGTAGGCAGCCAGCTCTTTCTCCAATTCTTTGATATTTTTGGATTGCTTTATCAGAAAATCATAGCGTGCGCCAGAGGTATCATCGCTTTCTATCACTATGCCCAAGTAGCCGGAGAGCATTCTGGCAAAGTCCGGCAAGGAGATGTTGCTGGCATTCCAATGTGTAGCCGTAGCGCCTGTAAATGAGGTGTTTTCTCCTTCTTTGGCTTTTGCCATCTTTTTGGCTTGTTTCACTTCTATTTTGTAAACTTCCTGTTTTTCAGTTTTTAATTCTGCTTTCAGATTGAGTATTTCCAAAATGCGCGCAATAGCTTTTTGGTTTTCTGCGATTTGTAGTAAAGAGTCTTTTTGTGCAATCTTGTGGCTCTTAAAAATCAAATCAAATTTTCTTTTTTTCAAATCCTCCGGCAAGCGTATTTGGTATTCTTCTACCCGATACAGTGGCGCCAAAAGCTCAGACAAAGATTTATTGCCGCCCACCATCATTGCCTGTTTAGACGATTTCATCATCACATTAGATCTATTGACTATCTTCTCGGCAGGAACTTCTTCAAACCAAAATACCTCATATAAGTTCTTTTCATAATATTTTTCCCATAAATCTGATACTGAAATTTCATCCTTCTTCTGCGTTTTTTCGTCAGTCGAGGCCTCCGACTCTGAGCGAGGCGCGGGCTTTCCGGCCAAAAAGTCGCGTATCAGGTCGGCGGTGAGTTCGGTAGGGCTTCCTACCCAATACACTTTGTTTTGGTTATCTACCAAGATAGTTTGCGGGATACTTATAACTCCCTCATTTTCTACCTTAAAGGTGCGCCAAAGGTCTTTGCTTTGGTCGCTGACCACGGCGGTTTCAAATTTTACTTTTTTGAGCACCGACTCTATTTTTTGTCGGTTTTCATAATTGACAGAAAGGAAAACCAAGTTTTTTTCTTTCTTAAATTCCGCTTGCAGCTCGTTGAGGTGCGGCACGGCATCTAAGCAGGGAGCACACCAAGAAGCCCAAAACTCCAAGACTTTGAATTTCTTATCGAAATTGGTGTCTTTGGGTACATTCAGAATGTAATCGGTAAACTTCAGCGAGGGCACTTCTGAGCCAATCACCAAGGGATTCCAAGAAGACTGCGATATAGCAAGTTGGCCGCTCAACAAGAGCGCAAAGCAAAGTAGGTAGTTTTTCATGAGAAAAAGAGATTTTGGGGTGTATGGATATTTTGAAAAGTTTTGTTTTTCAAAATAAAGCTATTTAAAGGCAATGATATTTCCAAAAATTCCACCAAAAAAATCCCCACCAAGCAAAAGCAAGATGGGGATTGCTGCATCCAAACAAGGACACTTATTCTTTGCTAAAATTAATATTATCGGCTTCGAGCGAAAACTCAAAGCTCTCGGTATTGTCCATATCAGTACCTGCCTTCGCTCCTTTTACCGTTACGCGGAGCTTCTTACCGTCGCATTCTACTTGGCAAGTATTGCCGGGCGCATTGGCCGACTGCCTTATGGGGCCTCCTTCGGTATTTACAATCATCAAAGAAGTGCCGTCTTGAGCTTCTCCCGCCGAATAGCCCATAGGAAATACCAGCGGATAATTGCCTTTGAAGATCTCTATTTTACCTTTGGCCAATACCGTAAACTTAAAGCTCAGTTTCTTCTCAAAATCATTGAGCGTGAAACCCAACTGTGTGTCTATGTATTCTTTGCCGCTTTCATCTTCGGTAGTTACGTGCTTCAAATATACCCGCAGGCTTCGCTTCTCGCTCACTTCATTGGCATCACCATTGCCGAGCTTGTAGCGCCAAGTATAGCTACCTTCGGCGGGAGCCTTGTTACTGTTTTCGGTGCTTGTGGAATTTTCTTTTTCATTTTCACCGCTATTTTCGGATTTTTTTTCGGCATTGCCGCCGCAAGAGGCCAAGGCAAAAAGACCTGCCACCAGATAGAAATAAAGACTTTTTTTCATGAAAAATAATTGGATTGATGAATGATTAGTTATAAAATCATCATCAATATAGTGTTTTTAGCACTGCACTCCAAATCTTATTTCTTTTTACCAAGCTTAAAATCAATATTATCAGGAATCCCAAATACTTGTACGGTTACCCCTTTTTTGGATTTGCGCTCTTCCGAAGAGATAATTTCGGCATCGGCCACCTCTTCGGTAGCTGCCTTGTTTTCTTTTTTACGTTTTCCGAAAAGATAGCCCCAAAGCGCCTCCTTGATGATAAACATCGGCACTTCTACCTCATAGTTCATTTTGAGGTCTTTGTCGAAGTTCTGATTGCCCGAAATAAACAAATAGCCCAGCGTAGAACTGATTTCCATTTTGGGAATATGCAAATGGCCGTTTTTTACATCAAGTACATTGTTTAGCTCCCCAAAGCGCACATCATCGAGGTCTTTGCTGCCCATAAACTTGTCCATCAGCTTAAAGGGTGCAAAATTGGTGAGGCGGCCATTCAGCACTTTGGCTTCTACATGGGCTTCGGTATCGCCCAAATCCACCACCAAATCGGGGTGCATGTGTACCTTGGAGCGAACGGTGCCCGAAAGCTTGCCATGGAGATTTTCGCTCACGAGGTAGTCTTGGCCAAAGTTGTCGAACTTATAAAAGAGTTTGTCCAAATCAATATTTTCGGCTTTTATATCGCTGGAGAAGTAGATTTTCTGCGGGTTTGAGCCATTAAAATAGCCCTTGAGCTGCATGTGCCCTCCGGCCACAAGCATATCCAGCTCATCTACATATACATAGTGGTTGGGCAACACGCGCAGGGTGGTTTTGAACTGCTGGAGCAGGTATTTACCATAATGAAAAGTGCCTATCTTGGCCTGAATGTCTATATTAGGAAAAGGCTTCGCAAAGATATTGTAAGCCTCGGCGTGGGCATTGCTGTCGGGCTTGGCAGCATTTGTTTTGGCTTGTGCGGCCTTTTCGCTGCCGCCTTGCGAGGCAAGGAGAAACTCGTCTAAGTCGAGAAAATTAGACTGCAGCGATACCGTCTTTTTGCCCGAATAATCATCGGCCATTACTTTTTTGATGTTTTCGATGTCGGCATCTATTCTAAAATCGCTCTTGCCCACTTGTGCGTGGAGGTCTCTGATGCGCAAGGCATTGTTTTGGGCGGTCAGCTCTCCGGCCACATTACGAATACCGTAATTGTGTACTGCGAAAGTGCCATCAAGACGGCGCAGCGAAAGTGCCATATTACGGAAGTATTCTCCATCAAAAATATCCTGAGGTACAATTTTGAGCGACATATCCAGTATGAAATTGCGCAGCACTTCGTGGCTGTACTCCTCGGGCAGGTAGTTGTGCTGCTTGTAGGTGAGCAGGTCGTCGAAGCTGAAGTAATTGGTCTTAAAAATCAGATTACTTTCAATGGCCTCGCGGCTGCGGGTAGAGTCGAGCAAGGCCGGATAGTTGCGCAGCTCCCCGAGCAGATGAAAGTCGCTCTTGTCTATCATTCCTTCAAACTGCTTTATTTTGAAAGCTTTTTCATCAATCACAATGTCCACATGCCAATCGTGCAGGGCGTGGGCGTAGTTTTTGAAACGGGCATTGAATTCATCCACAAAAAACTCCCCTTGGGGCACACCCGCATAGCCACGCAGGTATTTGGAAGAGGTTTTGAAACGAAGATTGAAGCTGAGGTCTCTGATTTCCTCGTTGTAGGCTTGTGCCAGTGCTTTGTCGAAGCTGAGCAATTGGGTCAGGTTTAAAAACTTCGACTTACCAAGCAAATCAAACTGCATTTCCGCATCTTGGCCATGCAAGAAGGTAGCCAGATTCAGAATATCGCCTTTTAGCAGAAAGTCCGATTCGCCGACTTTGGCTTGCAGCTCTTTGATTACCAGCGAACCATTTTCTATATCTATTTCGCCATCTAAGCGCAAGGGCAAATGGAAATTTTTGCCCTGATAGCGCACCTCTTTGAGTACAAAGCGGCTATCGGAGCCGTCTTTGAGCTTGCCGAGCATGGTAGGCACATCGTTGTAGTCGAGCAGCTCGTCTATGGTCATATCAATCACCAGCCAGCCGCTCAAGCCTTCGAGGGCATCAATCTCGAAGAAGTTTTGGAGGGTGGCCAGATTGAATTTTGAATGAAAATCTATGGATACATAAGGGTCTATAAAGTTTTTGATATGAAAGCTGCCTCGGAAGGTACTTTCTTCCGGGTCGCCGGAGAGGCTCTTGATGCGCAGCTCGCAGGTTTCGAGGGTTCGTTTTTCGCCATTGGTAAAAAAGCCCGTAAAGTCGAGATTGCGAATAGCATTATTGGCGCGCGGGTTGATAAACTCTGCATTTTCGCAACCAAACTCTAAATCTATTTTGGGGGTATTGTCTATGGCTTCGCCTTGTACCTTGCCACGGAAATAGATTTTCCCTTTGTTTTGGTAGCTTTGGAGGGTTTCATAAACGCCTTCGGGCGCAAAAGAGGTAATGAGCTTAAAGTCGGGCTTTTCGCCTGTAATATCAAGGTCTAAATAGGCATTTTTGGCCAAATCTACTGAGCCTTGCACCTTAAACTCCCCCCCTTCTATCTCGAAGCGGCTGGGGTCTATGCGCAAGAAATCGCGGTCGAGGTCGTAATGGATATCGGTTTCCCAATGCAAGTGCTTGTTGCGAAAGAAAGTGCTCTCGCCAATGCGCCATACCAGCACCTCGAAGCGGGTGTTGAGGTGATTATCTATAAGATTGTCTTTGTAAGAAAAATCCGTTTTCGCCTCTGTAAAATGAATACTCAGCACCTGCTGCGAGGCCAAGTCGGTTTTGTTGATGGTAATGTCTTTCAGGACAATCTCCTTGAGATGCAAATGCAAGTGCGAAGTATCGCTTTGGGCAGCCTCTTCGGCCTTTTGCTTGGGGCTTTTGGCCAGCAGGAGGTTTAGTGAGCCATCTTCATAGCGAATAACATTGATTTGCCCTTCACTGAGGTAGATTTTTTTGATGTCGTAAGTGCCTTTAATGACACTCCAAAAGTCAAAACCTATGTAAGCATCCTTGAAGCGATAAATGGGCTGGAGTGTGTCTTCGCGCGAGGCATAGAGCGCCAAATTCTCTAAATCCACCGAGATATAAGGAAAAGTACGCACAATGGTAATATGCAGGCCGTCGAGGGTGGTATAGCCTTTTTGCATATCGTTCAGCTCGCCCAAGATATAAGAAGCCACTACTTTTTGATTTTTGTAAAGGTACCAGCTGGTGCCTCCCACAAAAAGTGCTGCAGCCAGCAGCAGCGATACCAAGCTGATAAGGGTGATTTTGAGTGCTTTGTTCACGGGAATATTTTTAATCGAAATTTATAAAATAAAAATTACAAGCCTTTCAGATTGCTGAAATTGATTAGTTGAAACGAAAATACGAATTTTCTCAACAAAAATAAAAAATCAGGCAAAAAGCTGCCCAAAGCCATTGTAATATTCCGGCAAAAATTGACAAAATACGCTCCATAGCTTCCGGTCTGTGTCCTGCACCTGGTATAGGCAATCTTTGTAGCTTTTCAATTCTTGATACATCCAATCACAAAAGCCCTTCAAGTTTCGCTCAAAATTCGTATTTTTGAAAAAGATGAACAGATATTCTACCCGCATGATTTTCTTTTCTTTTCGCCCAATACGCCACTGCTTGTATATTTTGGGCTTTTGTATGCCTGCGCTGCTCTCTGCACAGCACAAGGCTACTCCCCCACAAGGGCTTTTTGTAGAAAACCAGGGCCAATGGCCTGCTGAGGTACTCTTTCGGGCAGAGCTTCCGGCGGGCGGTTTTCTTTTTCTCAAAAAACAAGGCCTGCAATTCAGCTTTTACGATGGTGCAGCGCTTCGGACACAGCATCCACGCGGCGATTCGGCTCAAAACCTTGCCCCTGCCAAGCTGCAAGCATATAGCTATACAGTGGACTTTGCAGATAGCCGCAAGCAAGCCCGTGCCACAGGGCGCTTGCGCAGCCCTACGGCTTATCATTTTTATCAACAAAAAAAGCAATGCCACGCCGCCGCCTACGCCGAGGTGTATTACGAGGGCATTTATGAGGGCATAGATTTGAAAATATTTGCCCAAGAGCAAAAGCTCAAATACGAATTTTATGTGCAGCCCCAAGCCGATGCTCGCCAAATTGCCCTCCAATACCGCCACCTGCCCCAAGCACCCCGCATAGAGCAGGGCGACTTGCTCCTGCAAACCCCCTTGGGCACGGTACGCGAAAAAGCTCCTTATTCTTACCAAAACGAGCGCAGCGTGGGCAGCTCCTACCGCTTAGAGGGCCATGTGCTGCGCTTTGCTTTGGAGGAATACCGCCGCGACGAAATGCTGGTCATTGACCCGGAGCTCGTGTTTTCAACTTTTTCGGGGGCTTTTTCTGACAATTGGGGCAATACCGCCACCTTCGATACCCAAGGACATTTGTATTCGGGAGGCATTGCTTTTGGGGCGGGCTTCCCTACCACTACGGGCGCTTTCGATGTGGATTTCAATGGCCTGCGCGATGTGGGCATTCTGAAGTTCAGTCCTGATGGTAGCCAGCTGCTCTATGCCACGTATCTGGGCGGCAACAATACCGAAGTGCCTCACAGCTTAGTGGTGGACCAAGAGGGGAATCTGCTCGTATTGGGCAGCACCAGCTCGACCAACTTTCCAACTACGCCCGGGGTGATTGCCACGCAGTTTCAAGGGGGAACGAATTTTACTCCGATTTTGAGTTATAGCAATGGCAGCGACCTCTTTTTGGCCAAGCTCAGCACCGATGGCAGCAGCCTGCTGCAGTCCACCTATTTGGGAGGGAGCAACAATGACGGCGTGCATCGGCCTACGCTTTCGATGCGCTTGCGCAATTATGGCGATGAGTTTCGGGGCGATGTATTTGTGGATGCCGACAATTATATCTATATCGCTTCTTCTACTTTTTCGAATAATTTTCCTACCAAAAATGCCCAGCAAGCCACTTTCCAAGGTCTGCAAGATGCTTTGGTGATGAAGCTCCTGCCCAACCTCTCAGACTTTGTGTGGAGTACCTATCTGGGAGGCAGCGCCCACGATTTTGCCCACTCCATCAAAGTAAATGCCCAAGGCGAAGTATATGTGGCAGGCACTACCAACTCCGGCAATTTCCCCACCACGGCAGAGGCCTTTCAGCCTGCTTATCCGCTGGGAAGAAGTTTTGAGTGCGGCTTTGTGGCGCATTTCAGTCCGCAAGGTGCGCTTTTGCACAGCACCTTGCTCACGGGCGGTACGGCCTCGCAGGCATATTTTCTCGACCTCGACCCCGAAGGCAATGTCTTTGTGCTGGGGATTGTGGAAGGTGCTTATCCTATCAGCGAGGGCGTATATGCCAACGAAAACAGCGGGCAGTTTATCCAAAAGCTCAGTCCCGACCTTGGCCAAGGCCTTTTGGCTACTACGGTGGGTACGGGCAGCGGCTTTCCTGATATTTCGCCCACGGCTTTTTTGGTCAATGAATGTGGCAATATTTATCTTACGGGCTGGGGCGGCATTATCAATCTCTTTGGCGGCTACAATTTCAACAGCACTACCAGCGGCCTGCCCGTTACGCCCGATGCCTTTCAGCCTGCTACCAATGGTAGCAATTTTTACAT
>DAIQNQ010000022.1:0-1121 GCA_036788275.1 Thermonemataceae bacterium | reverse complement strand
GGCAGCAGCGATGATTTCCCGACTACGCCCGGTGCTTGGTCGAATACCAACAACAGCTTCAACTGCAACAATGCAGCTTTTAAATTTGATACCGAAATCCTGACTGCCGACTTCGAGGTTTTAGACCCCATTAGCCTGCAGCCCATCAGCCAACTATGCGCTTCGGAGCAGGCTTTGCTGCGCTATGTAGGCTCAGGCGCACGCCAGATACGCTGGGAAATAGAAGACATCGGCATATTTGAAAATCAAAGTAGTTTGTTAATAACTTTTCCCGAAATATCGCGCAGCTACAATATTTCCTTGCAAGTGGTGAATGTATTTTCTTGCACGCGGGAAATCAACCTTCAAAAGAGCCTGAGCACCTTCCCTACAGATTTTCGCGTATCGCCTCCCGTAAGCATCTGCCAAGGCAACAGCACTTTGCTGGAAGCGGCGGGCTTGGGTGGGGGCACTTTCCGATGGCAACCCGAAAGCGGCCTCAGCGATCCACAATCGCCTACGCCGCTGGCAAGCCCTGTGGCCACTACGCTTTATACCGTAGCCATCGAAGATGCCAATGGCTGCCAAGAGGAGGCCTTGGTACTGGTATCGGTCGTTCCTGCCCTTGCGGTGGATTTCCGCTGGGAGCTGATAGAAGACTGCGGCAAAGCCAGCCAAGTATGGCTTTCGGCGGCGTACCCGGAGGCCGATGCCCTGCGTTGGTATGTGGAGGAAGAACTGATTGCAGCCAATGAAGGCGAAGTGCGCTATACCTTCGTGCAGGCGGGCAGCTATACGCTGCGCCTTGAGGTAGAGAAAGATGGCTGCATCTGGCAGAAGAGCATTGTGGTAGAGGTAAAAGACACTGCCGCCCCCTTAGACAATGTGATTACCCCCAATGGTGACGGCATACATGATACCTTTCGGGTGATTGGCGAGGGCTACCGTGTGGAGATTTTCAATCGCCTTGGCAAGCGTATCTTTGAAAGTGAGCGCTACCAAAACAACTGGGGCGAGGGCGTACCTGCCGGAGTGTATTATTACCTCATTACCTCGCCCCAAGGGCAGCAATGCAAGGGCTGGATTCAGGTGCTGCGGTAGTAGGCCTTGGGATTTTTAAGGGGAATTGTGTAGTATTGTAG
>DAIQNQ010000021.1:22772-25376 GCA_036788275.1 Thermonemataceae bacterium | reverse complement strand
TATTCCAGCAGCTCTTCGCGGTGGGCGGGGCGCACCTTGTCGAGATAGATAAAAGAGCGCTGCTCTTCGGCCTGAATACTGATGCGCTTCTTTTCGGCTTCGTAGCGAATTTTTTGGATGTTGGCAGGCGCTATGAAAATCACGTGCAGCATATTGTGGTTGATGCGAATCTGACGGTCTATAAACATCAAATAAGGCATGCCCACAAACCAAATTCCCGCGAAAAACACAATGGCTATGAGGCTCCAAGCATAGAGCGCCTCGAAGAGGTCTTGAAACTGGAGATAATAGACCAAGGCCATTAGCAGGCTCAGGCCTAATAAGAAAAATCCGGTGGCAGAATGACGGGGATAAGTTTTCATGATTTTCGTTTTTGCAAAGATAGATAAAACAGTACAAGCCTGCACAGAAAAGGCGGATAAGATTTTTTTAATCGTGCCAAAAGGCCTACTTTTGCATCTTCATTCATCATTCTCCCTTCCAATGACCTGTTTTTCTCTTCTTAGTCCACCTTAGTTTTTCCTCTATTATTCTTTTGGTGCAAGCATCACTCTTTCGGCGAGCAGGCGCTCTGCGTGGCAAGCTGCAAGGGAGATTTTCATTGCATTTTCACAATACTTGTTTAATTATTCTCCTATAACCTCTCATGAAGCAATTCTTTAACCTATTTGATTTATCCCAAAAAGTAGATTACAAAATTGAAATATTATCAGGCCTTACCGTGGCGATGGCATTGGTGCCCGAAGCGGTGGCTTTTGCGATTATCGCCGACTTATCGCCACTCACAGGGCTGTATGCTGCCTTTGTAGTAGGCTTGGTTACGGCGGTGCTGGGCGGGCGACCCGGCATGATTTCGGGGGCTACGGGGGCTATTGCCGTGGTACTTGTGGCTTTGGTAAAATCGCATGGCGTAGAGTACATCTTTGCTACGGTGATATTGGCAGGCATTATACAAACGGCAGTAGGCTTCTTGCGCTTGGGCAAGCTGATTCGCTTGGTACCGCATCCGGTGATTCTGGGCTTTGTAAATGGCTTGGCCATCATCATTTTTATGTCGCAAATAGCACAGTTTCAAGATAAGGAGGGCCAGTGGTTGCAGGGCACTTCGCTTTATATTTTTGGTGCTTTGGTTTTGGTTACGATGCTCATTATTGCCTTTTTGCCCAAACTGAGCAAAGCGATTCCGGCTTCTTTGGTGGCCATTCTCACGGTATTTGCCATTGTAACTTTTGGAGGAATTGATACCAAAACCGTAGGCGATATTGCCTCCATCAAAGGTTCTTTTCCTCCTTTCCACATTCCTGATATATCCTTTTCTTGGGAGACACTCTTTGTGATATTTCCTTATGCGGCCATTGTGGCGGGTGTGGGACTTATCGAAAGCTTACTTACGCTCAATATCGTAGATGAAATCACCGAAACCCGCGGCAGAGGCAACAAAGAAGCCGTAGCCCAAGGTTTGGCCAATATTCTTTCGGGGCTATTTTCAGGTATGGGAGGCTGCGCCATGATAGGCCAAAGCCTTATCAACGTATCCAACGGCGCTCGGGCAAGGCTTTCCGGTATTGTAGCAGCGCTGATGTTGCTGGTCTTTGTGATGTTTGCCTCCAGCCTGATAGAGCAAGTGCCTATGGCAGCCCTTACAGGATTGATGATGATGGTGGCCATTGGTACTTTTGAGTGGGCAAGCCTGAAGACCTTCAACCGAATGCCCAAGTCGGATATTTTTGTGATGGTGATGGTTACTTTGGTAACGGTATTTCTCCACAACTTGGCTTTGGCTGTCATCATAGGTGTCATCATTGCTGCTTTGGTATTTGCTTGGGACAATGCCAAGCGCATCAGGGCACGCAAGCGCATAGATGAGCAAGGCGTAAAGCATTATGAGATTTACGGACCGCTCTTTTTTGGTTCCGTAACAGCTTTTAATGAAAAGTTTGATGTTTTGAGCGACCCCGAAGAGGTTGTGATTAATTTTGCAGAGAGCAGGGTAGTGGACATGTCGGCCATTGAGGCGCTGCACAAAATTACGGAGCGCTACCACAAAGTAGGTAAAAAAGTGCATCTGAAGCATTTAAGCCCCGATTGTAGAAAATTGCTCAAAAATGCCGATGCCATCATAGACATCAACATCATGGAAGACCCCAGCTACAAGGTGATGGCCGATACTTTTTAGAATGTATTGACACTAAAAAAGGGTTGTTCGCTTAGCGGACAACCCTTTTTTATAGACAAAAACTTCAATCAAGTTTGATTACCCGCGCATATACTGCCGGAGGTACTACGGAGGTATCCATCTTCGTTTCTACGCTGTAAGGATAATTGCTCACAAAACGAGAGAGTTTTCCGTATTTTACACCTTTGCTTCTCAGATAAGTGCCTATTTCGGCCAAATTGGCCCAACCGGTCTCATCAGAACAATGAGCTACCGCCTCCTTGAGGGATTGCTCCAGAGATAAATTAGCTACTTCCATCATCATCTAAAACCTTGAATTAAATTAATAAATAATTGAACAACTTATTTTTTAACTCGGTTTTGACCGAATACCAATTACAAATATAATCAATCAGTTGAAGAATGCAAAAATGAATTTGCAAAGAAAA
>DAIQNQ010000021.1:0-22672 GCA_036788275.1 Thermonemataceae bacterium | reverse complement strand
ACCACTTTCCCAAAAATCTTGCTGTCGCGCATATCATTGACAGCCTCTACAATTTGCTCGAAGGGGCGCACCGAGTCGAGCACAGGCTTGATTTGGTGCTTGGCCACAAAGGCCAGCATCTCCACAAACTCCTCGTCGCTGCCCATCGTAGAGCCTTTGATGGTGTGCTGCCCGAAGAATACGCGGGGCATATCTACCGGAGCAGGCCCCAGCGTAGCGCCATAAAAGACCACCGTTCCGGCAGGTTGTAAGGTGCGGAGCAGGAGGTTGAAGTCCTTGCCTCCGGCGCTGTCTATCACCAAGTCGAAGCCACCTGAGCTTTTGAGTAATTCTTTGTGCCAGCCCTCACGGCGGTAGTTGGCTCCTCCTGCGATACCCAAGCTTTTCATTTTTTCTATTTTGGTATCATCGCCGGAGCTTACATACACTTCGGCACCTGCCGCCAAGGCAAACTGTGCCGCAAACTGCGCTACACCTCCGCCAATACCCGTTACAAGTACTTTTTGTCCGGCTTTCAGCTCGCCTCTGGTGAAGAGCGCCCTGTAAGCCGTAAGGCCGGCCAAGGGGAGCGCAGCAGCCTCTTCGGTGGAGAGGTGCGCAGGCTTGGGCTGCAGGCGGTCGGCACTGATGAGCAAGTATTCGGCAAAAGTACCATTGGAGGGCATGCCGAGGATATGGTATTGTGCCGACTGATGAGCTTGGGAACTGCCCCAGTGGTTGTTAGGGTTGAGTACTACCTCTTGGCCAAGCCAAGAAGCAGCCACGCCTTCGCCTATTTCCTCTACTGTGCCGCAGCCATCGGCACCCAGCGTGCAGCCGTAAGTCATACTCGGATACAAGCCTACCCGAATCCACTGGTCGCGTCGGTTGAGGGCAACGGCTTTCATTTTTACCAAAACTTTGCCCGCTTCGAGGGCTGGTTTCTCAATATCTTGCAGTACTATTTCGGGCTGCTCTGTCAGGACTAATGCTTTCATACGTTGATGGTATTTTGTTGGAGGGCTTCACGGATGCGCAGCTCACACTCTTTGAGGGCGGCCAGCGGCGAGTCGAAGGTGGCGCGCGATACAGGCGGCAAGATGTGCAAACGCAAAGGGATAAAAGAAGGAATTGGGAAGAGTTTGTATTGGGTGAGTCGCCAGAAATTGTCCATCGCCAAAGGGACAATCACGGCATCGGGGCAGCTTTTATAGAGCTGCGTAAAGCCTGCTTCTTTGAAAGGCTTGAGCAGGCCATCGCGAGAGCGAGTGCCTTCGGGATAGATGCAAGCGGCAAAGCCGTATTGGTTGGTATCTTGGGCGAGGCGCTCAATGGCGGCAAGCGATTGCTCTCGGTTGTTGCGGTCTATGATGGCGTGTTTGCCGTGGCGCAAGTGCCAAGAGATGCTGGGTGTGCCGTGTGCCAACTCTTTTTTGGAGATAAACTTGGCGTGCCAAGCCTTGAATACCCCGCCGATGGCCGGAATGTCGAACATACTTTGGTGGTTGCTCACCAAAATCAGGGGCTTGCCTTGGGGCAGCTCTTGCAAGATTTCCTTGTTGAGCACTTTGTAAGAAGCACCCGTAAGGTGCAAAGCCTTCATGAGCGTCCACATCATGGCGTGGTTGATGCGGGCATTGGCCTGATAGCTTATCCTGGAGGAGAGCATTTGCAGGGGGTGATAAAAGAGCAAAATGAGCCCAAAGGAGAGCATAAAAACGACACTGAGAGGATAGTCAATGATTTTCTTCATAGTATTGCGATAAGGGACAAGGTCAAATAAAAGCTTACAATATATACAAAAAACGCTTTAAGGTGTATTTCATTGTACAAAATTATATTATCGTAAGATAAAAGTAGATAGATTCGTGATAAAGGCAATAATTTTTTTGATATTTGAGTGGAAAGACAAAAAGAATAAATAATTTGCGGTACTGTACAGCCCTTGCAAGCATTGAAACGATGCTTGCGGGCAGTACTCCACCATACCTCCTTGTACATGACCGGCTTGCGGAAATTGAAAGTCTTAAGTCTTGCATTTTTGCTCTGGATGCTGTCTTTCACAGCACTGGCACAAGTGCGTGTGCTAAAGCTCGATGCCCGCAAAGGAGCGCTTTCTATTGCGCCGCATGTGTATGTATTAGAAGACAAAGAAAATAAGCTGACGATTGAGCAGGTGAGCGACAGCCTGCTTTTTGGGGCTTTTCGGCTCAATGAGCAGGCCAATGTGGATGCAGGCTTTACGCTGAGCACCTGTTGGCTGCGCTTGCATGTGATGAACCCCAACCTGAATATCCAAGATTGGCTTCTGGAAATCAATAAATACAATTTGCCTGTGGTGGACTTCTACTACCAAGCTCCCGGCCAAAAGGAGTGGAAGGTGCTGCATAGTGGTTCTTCAGTACCTTTTCGGGAGCGTGCCGAGGCGGTTCGGGCTTTGGTTTTTCCCTTGCCTATTGTTACCTCCGAAGTACATACTTTTTACATACGTATTCGTTCTGAGGGGATTGCACTCAACTTTATCCCGACGGTACACAGAGAGGAGCGCTTTTATGCACAAAATACCAAAGAAGAGTTTTTTTATGGAATCTTCTTTGGGATAATTTTATTCATGACCCTCAGCAACTTTTTCATGTTTGTGGCCACCCGCGACAAAACCTACCTGTATTACGTATTGGCCAATACGATGGTGTGTGCTGTCAATGCCCACGTGAGCGGCCATCTCTACGAATATGTATTTTTTGCTTTTCCTGCTTCGCAAGTACATTACAGTACCTATGCTTTTTTTTCTTATACTGCTCTGATTTTCGGTGCGCTCTTTGCCATAGCCTTCTTGAACCTTCCCAAAGAAAGTCCGTGGCTCTATAAAGTTTACCGGATTTTGATAGGCTCTTTTTTGGTATTCTTGCTCTTGGCTTTGGTATTGCCTTATCATTATACCGTTATTATACTTAATGGATTAAGCGCCGTGGCTTTGAGCTTTGCCTTTGTATGTGGGGCGCATTTGTGGCTCAAAGGCATGGTGGTAGCACGTTTCTTCTTCTTGGCCTATCTCTTCTTTTTTGTGGGTTTGGTACTGATTAGTCTGAAAAACTTTGGGATTTTGGAAGATGTATTCCTCACACGCCACGGCTTAGAGCTGGGGGCGCTCTTCGAGATGCTCATGCTTTCCATGGCTTTGGCCGACCGCCAGAAGGTATATTTGGTAGAAAGAAAAATCGCACAAGAAGCCCAACTGCGCTTACAACAAAACTACAACCAAGAGCTGGAAAGAGAAGTGAGTGCGCGCCTCAGCGAGCTCAACAAAGCCAATAAGCTGCTCGAAGAACAAAAGGGAGTATTAGAAAAAAGTAACCAAAGCAAAGAAAAGCTCATCTCTGTAATAGCCCACGACTTCAAAAGCCCGCTCAACTCGCTCAAAGGGGCGATTGCCTTGCTCAAAATGGGGGGGCTCTCGGCAGAGGAGCTGCAGCAATTAGCCCTGATGCTGGAAGGGCGCGTAGAAAACACCCTCGACTTCGTAAATAACCTGCTCTATTGGGTCAAAAGCCAAATGCAGGGCATCGTAGTACGCCCCGAACCCTTGGCCATAGCGCCACTCGTAGAGCAGATAGCCAGCTTGTACAAGCCTCAAATCCAACAAAAAGATATTTTATTTGAATGCAGCCTTGTCGAAGGCGAGGTATGGGCTGATGCCGAAATGCTCCGCCTCATTATCCGCAATCTCCTCAGCAATGCCATTAAGTTTACACCTTCGGGAGGAAAAATCACCATCCATACAGAAGTACAAAGCGATAAACTCTGCCTCCACGTACAAGATACCGGCTTGGGAATGAGCGCCCACAAGATAAGTACCTTGCTCGAAGAGCAGCAAGTAGCCTCTCAGGAGGGTACTTGGCAAGAAGAGGGCACCGGGCTGGGGCTTTTTTTGGTGCGAGATTTCGTTCGCAAAAACCAGGGCGCTTTCAGTATTCAAAGCGAAGAAGGTCAAGGCAGCACCTTTTCTTGTTGCTTTCATCAAAAAGCACCTATTTTACATCTAAACACCTGATATTCGATGCGATTTTTAAAGATTTCGGTACTGATGCTTTGCGGCTTTTGTCTCTTTCATTTTGAGGGCAGCGCCCAAAATACCACCCGCTTGTTGATAGGCTCTTGGTATTTTGTAAATCAAGAAAAAGACAAGGTGGACTTGAGCAACATTCTCACCTTTAGCTTGGAGGGGGTATATACCTATCAGATTGCCGGATTGGAAGGAGTAGGCTATTGGACTATCTCCAAAAACAGAAAGTTCCTGACCATTCGCAACTTCCGTTACACGCATCTGCCGCAAGGCACTCCTGAGAATTTTGAGCTTGCCATAGAATCTATTGACGATACAGAGCTTGTACTTAGCAGGCGTGTGAAAAAGAAAAAAATCAAAACAAAATATCGTAAATTATAGTCTTTATGGGGTGTATGCAAGCTGTTTTGAGCTTTGTAAAAACACAGAAATCAACACAATCACCCTCAGGCAAGGCCCGCTCGGCCTACTCGTTTGCAGTAATTTAATTAGGTAATGATAGAAAGTATTAAAGTTTGGATGAAGCCCGGAGTAAACGACCTTACCGTCAGACGCTTGTTTAAGAAAGCTCCTCAAAAAGCCGAAATAAAGCGTTATGAAACCAAAAACCGCTCTATACGCTATATAGAAGTGGGCGATAAGCGCTTGCCTACCGTGCTTTTTGTACATGGCGCACCCGGCTCTTCGAGCGATTTTTTTGCCTATCTAAAAGACCACGACCTGCTCGGCAAAGTGCGTATTGTGGCAGTGGACAGGCCGGGCTACGGGGAGTCGGGCTTCGGAAAAGCAGTGCCTCAAATAGAAGAGCAGGCTGCACTGATTTTGCCCCTGCTCGAAAAGCTCCAAAACGGTGCGCCACTCATGGTACTTGGCCACTCTTACGGAGGGCCTGTTGCTGCTCGCTTGGCCATGGATTATAGCCCCTTGATACAGCACCTGATTATGGCCTCGGCGGCCATAGACCCCGACAATGAAAAGCAGTTTTGGATAAATAAGCCACTCTCTGCCTCCAAAACATTGAAAAGCATCATTCCTAAGATGTTTCAAGTGGCGCATTCCGAAAAAACCGTACATGCCGAAGAGTTGCGCCTCATGCTGCCACATTGGGAGAATATCACGATGCCTACCATCTATATACACGGTAAAAAAGACCGTATCGTGCCCTACGAAAACGTGTATTTTGCCCAGAAGATGCTGGCGCACAACAGCGACACGCACTTTATTACTTTGGAGCAAGAAGGACATCTGTATCCTTTCTTCAAAAAAAGCATTTTCAAAAAAGCGATATTCAAGCATTTGAACGACTATTAGGCTTTTATGGTACCTACTTTCCCCCCACATTGGCCGGAAGGGCTTGCATTGGTTGTGCTGCTCTCTCTGGCCAGTTTGCTTACAGGCAAAATCAGTCCGGCGGGCGCGCTGCTGGGTGGGCTGATTACCTTCGCCATGTTTTTGGGCGCTTCTTGGACAGGGGTTTTGCTCATCTTTACACTTTTTACCTTGGGTACGCTGGCCTCTTGGTGGAAGCGCGCTTGGAAAAAACAGGCAGGCCTCGCCCAAGAGCAGGGCGGACGCAGGGGGGCAGTACATGCTTTTTGCAATGCGGGGGTGGCAGGTGGCTGTGGCTTGGCAGCTTGGTATTTTCAGAGCGATACCGCAGTACTGATGATGGCAGGGAGCATCGCTGCCGCACTGAGCGATACGCTCTCCTCGGAAATGGGCAATGTATATGGCCGCCGCTTTGTGGATATTGTAAGTTTAAATACCGCCACCCGCGGCAGCGATGGGGCAGTAAGCTTAGAAGGAAGTCTTTTTGGCCTGTTGGGGGCGCTGCTGATAGCCTTGATGATTGGGGTAGCTTATCAAAATGCAGGAAAAGCATTGGGCGTATTGCTGGCAGGTATTTTTGGCAATGTGGCCGATTCGCTTCTGGGGGCTACTTGGCAGCGCCAAGGCTTGCTCAATAATCATAGCACCAACTTTTGGGCGACGGCTTTGGCCGCTTTGAGTGTTTGGGTATATAATTTTTGAGGATTGAGAAAGAAAGCTTTTTTTTCAGATGCTTTTTTCTGATATTCAATGAAAAAATCACCTATGCAGCATCATTATCAAGAAAAAATCGCTCCGATGAACAGAGAGGAGCACGAAGCCTTGCAAGAGCGCTCCCAAAACATCAGGCGTATGCCTTTGATTGTGCTTCCCTTTCTTGTGCTAATGGCCTTGGTCGTATGGAGTCAGTTTGATATGAACAGTGTGCCTGATATGCTGTTTTTTTCTTTCTTTTTGGCTGTTTTGGTAGCAATGGGAGGTATTGTTTCTTTTTTGGCTTGGCGCGTACGGCAAGATTTACAAGCAAGAGAAAAACGTATCCAAAAGGGCTTGGTAAAAGGCAAAAGAGAAGAGATAAGCACCTCGCGCAGCAGCTCAGGCAGCGGCACACGCACGCAGTACCGCTATTACATCACTTTGGGCGACAAGGAAATCTCCGTGGCATTGGAGCTTTTTAGAGAAGTGCGCGAAGGCGATATTTTGGAAATCAGCGAGGCGCGCCGCAGCAAGATACTGCTTGCTTTCAAAAAATACGATGCCGATGGCCAAGTCCAAGAAGAAAAGAAACTTTCGGAGCAGCCCATCGCCTATGAGCAGTGGAAAAAGGCTTATAGCCAACAGGCCGAGAGCCATAGCAAAAGCTTGGGAAAGGTGCCGCTCAATGCCGAAGAAATACATTATCTGCGCAAGCTGAGGCAGGAAGCCTTGCTGCAAAGTGCTTTTTTGGCAATTTTAATAGGTGCTTTCCTGACCCTGATTGGCGGGGGCTTGCTTTTTATGATTGCCTCACTTCTGCTGGTCTATTTGAAAGCGCCCCAAATGGCTTTTTTTGTGGTATTGCCGTCTATTTTGTTTTTCTCTGTATATCAAATTTATCGTTATATACACAAGAAAATACAGCCTTATAATCAAGAACTTCGCAACTTGCAGAAGCAGGTTTTGGAGGTATTGGTAGAAGATAAAATACGCACCAATGCCCTGCTAAAAATCAAAGATGGGAGCTTGGTACGCCGTGTGAGCAAGCGGACGCACGCACATCTGAAATTAGGGGAGCAATACTATTTGGTGTCGCAGGCGCTCTTCGACAAAGCCCAAGTGGGCGATGTACTGCTGCTCGAAAAGCTGCCTTTGAGCGATACCCTGCTGCGTCTGTCGGCCCCTACGGGAGAGGAGCTCTACCATTTTAGTCAAGCACCAAGAGTTTGAAGCCCGTGCCGTGTACATTGAGAATGGAAATTTGGTCATCTTCCTTAAAAAACTTGCGCAGCTTGGTGATATACACATCCATACTGCGGGCATTGAAGTAGCTGTCGTCGCCCCATATCGCTTTGAGGGCTTCTTGTCGGCTGAGTACTTGATTGCGCTGCAAGGAAAGCAAGCGCAGCAGTTCGGCCTCTTTGGAGGTGAGCTTGAAGCTTTGTTGCCCATATTCTAAGCGCATTTCGTCGTAATAAAAAGTATAGCCGCGCAGGCGGAATACACTGAGCGGAGTGGGGCTGTCGGCTTGTTCGTTTTGGCTTCTTTTAAGCACCGCCCTGATGCGCAGGAGCAACTCTTCCATATTGAAAGGCTTGCAGAGGTAGTCGTCGGCACCGATACGAAAGCCCTCCAGAATGTCTTCTTGTAGCGATTTGGCAGTCAGAAAAATAATGGGTTGCAGCGCCGATTGCTCCCTGATACGCTTGGCCAGCCCGAAGCCGTCGAGTTGGGGCATCATCACATCAAGGATGCAGAGTTCGTATTCGGCAGCCAAAAAGGCCTCCCAAGCTTGTAAGCCATCGGTAAACAAGTCTGTTTGCAGGCCTTTGAGGCTCAGATACTCTTGGAGCAGGCTGCCGAGATTGGGGTCGTCTTCGGCCAATAAGATGCGCGGCGTTTTCATAGATAGCAATGGAGATATTGCCACAAAAGTAAACAGACTTATGAAAAAAGCTTTTCTTTTAAGCTTTTTTAACGTTTGAAAGGCCTTACAGCTTATTTTTTTCGCCCTATTTGCAAGCGCTTGGCTTTTTATGTAACATTGCGGCAGCAATCAAAAATTACAATACAATGAAATACTTTGTTTTTTGGCTTTTTTTGATGGCCTTCGGCGCAAAAGCCCAAATCAACGAAAGTGATACCATGCGCTTGCAGATGCAATACCGCGTAGGAGGCAACTGGCAAGAGGGTAATTTCGAGATTTTTACGATTCGTGCCGCTGCCGACCTCTCTACGATGCTGGGCAATGGACAGTGGGTGTTCAAAACCCAAAACAATTATCTTTATCAAGAGGTGTTTAAGAAGAGAGCGGACGAAGATTTATTTAGTCGTAATTTTTTGTATTTCAGGCCACAAGAAAGAATTTATGGTTTTTTGATTGGTTTTGTATCTACCAATTTTCGCCGCAAAATAGACCTGCGTGCCTTTGGCGGTGCGGGTGCTACTTGGCAGGTGATACGCCGCCCCAAGCATTTGCTCAAAATAGCCGCAGGCTTGCTCTATGAGGAAACGAATTTTTTTGGAGAAACTTTCAACAGAAGTTTTTACAATGGCAGTTCCCAAATTAATGTGTGGCGCAGCTCGCATTGGCTCATTGGCAGGCACGAACTGCTTGAGAAGCGCCTCATCTTAAATTATTACTGCTTTTTTCAGCCTTCCCTCCAAAGAGGCGACAACTACCGCTGGCAAACGGAGGTGTATCTGGACATGCCACTCTTTAAGGGTTTGAATATCAATTTCAGCTATATTTATAACCACGAAAATTTAATTGTAGAAGGCTTGCGCAATTTCGACCAGTTTTTTACTTATGGCATCTCTTACCAGTTTAAGCGTTAGGTCAAAAATCGCCTCGGCAGGCTTTTTTGAGCATAGCGGAGAGGCTTTCCACATTTATCGGAGCGGGGTTTTCAAACTTCAAGGCCGCTATTTGTGCAGCAGCATCATCAATATCGCGCTCCTTAAAACCAATGGCTTGCAGCGATGTGGGAATTTGCAGTGCTTGGAGTGTATGGAGCAAGAAGGCCGCAGGAGAGGCGTGGCCGAAGGCGGTACGAAAATCCTCTTGTATTTGCGCAGGGAGCGACTCCCACTGAAAATCTAAAATGAATGGCAGCAGCACGGTATGCACGCTGGCGTGGTCAAGATTGAAATTTCCCCCCAATACGTGGGCGGCTTTGTGGTGCAAGGCCATAGGCAACTCACAGAGCGACTTTCCGCCCAAGTAAGTACCCAATAAAAAGGCTTCATTGGCTTCTTTTGTCAGGCTTTGGCTGCTTTTTACAGTTTCATAACCTTGCAGAATAGCCTTGATGCCCATCAGCGATTGCTGGTAGCTGATAGGGTTGTTTTGCACGGCATAGACTCCCTCTACCAAATGCGCCATTGCGTTGGTGGCACTTTTGATGGCAATGGGCAGGGGTAAAGCGGCAGTTAGATGAGGGTCGTAAATCACTACTTGGGGCAAAACTACATCAGCCCGCCCCACAGTTTTTTTGCCACCCTCCGAAATCCCGTAAATATTGGTCATCTCCGAGCCTGCATAGGTAGTCGGTACTGCCCAAATGGGTATATGAAAGCGCAAAGCAAGTGCTTTGGCCAAGCCGATGGCCGAGCCGCCGCCAATGCTCAAAATCAAGTTTGTATGTTCTTGCTGTACTTGCAGGGCAGCTTTTTCTACCAATTCCAAGGGCACGTGTTGGGCGATTTCGTCGAAGAGATGCGTGATTTCAAAAAGGGGAGAGGCTTGCAGAAAACCTATCAAATCTTGGTTCCGACGAGAAGCAATCAAAAAAACCCGCTTAGCTTGGCCCTGAGCTGCTTGCTCAAAAGCCACTTGTGCGTTTTGCCCAAAAAACACCTTGTTGGCAAAAGATTGATAGGTGAAGTTCATACGATGCTCTTTTAGGTTGAAAAAATGACTGTATTACACCCGCTCCAATACCACTGCATAGCCTTGCCCCACGCCTACACACATGGTGGCCAAAGCATAGTGTTTGTTTTGTAAAATAAGCTCTTCTACGGCACTTTGGATGATGCGTGCGCCCGACATACCCAGCGGATGTCCCAAGGCAATCGCACCTCCATTGGGATTGATGCGCACGTCATCATCGGCCAAACCCCAGCTGCGTATGCAAGCAAGGGCTTGGGCAGCAAAGGCTTCGTTGAGTTCGATGATGTCCATGTCGCTCAGTTGCAAGCCAGCTTTGGCGAGGGCTTTGTAAGCAGCTTGCACCGGGCCAATGCCCATGATACGTGGTTCTACGCCGACTACTGCCGAGGCTAATATTTTGGCTTTGGGCTTTAGATTCCATTTTTTGACTGCTTCGGCAGAGGCGATGAGCAAGGCAGCAGCGCCGTCATTCAGCCCCGAAGCATTGCCTGCGGTAACTGTGCCTCCCTCTTTTTTGAAAGCGGGGGCGAGTTTGGCCAAGCCCTCTAAGCTGGTATCTTCTCTGATAAATTCATCTTCTTCAAAGAAAATGCTTGCCCCTTTTTTCTGAGGAATTTCCACCGGAGCAATCTCTTGCTTAAATCTTCCGCTGCGGCGGGCTTGGGCGGCTTTCATTTGGCTTTGGTAGGCAAACTTGTCTTGGTCTTCGCGTGAAATATGGTGTATTTCTACCAAGTTTTCGGCAGTTTTGCCCATGGCCTCTGTGCCATAGAGGGCTTGCATTTTGGGGTTGATGAACCTCCAGCCAAAGCTGCTGTCGTAGAGTTGGGCATCGTTGCCAAAAGGCTGTGCCGTTTTGGAAAGCACATAAGGGCTGCGGGTCATGTGTTCTACACCTCCGGCAATAAACAAATCGCCATCTTGGGCTTGTATGGCACGGTAGGCGTGAATGACTGCCGACATCCCCGAAGCACATAAGCGATTGACCGTTTCGCCGGGGACGTTCACGGGCAAGCCTGCCAGCAGCAAGGCCATGCGCGCTACATTGCGATTGTCTTCTCCGGCTTGGTTGTGGCAACCCAAAATGACATCATCTATGGACTGAGCAACTTCCTGAGGAAAACGTGCCATCAATGCCCGAATGACATGCGCGGCCAAGTCGTCGGCTCTTATTTCTGACAGCCCGCCTTTGAACTTGGCAATGGGGCTGCGGACGGCATCTATGATAAATACTTCTTTCATGGCTTTTTTTGTTTTACGAAGCTGGAGCTTCGCTGTACTTTACTTGCTGTGGGCTTCTTTGGTTTTTTGGTTCAGGTTTCGGAGCACTTGCAGATATTCTGCTGTGGGTGCTTCAGTAGTTTGCAGATTGGGAGCTACTTTCAAATCCCAGCCTGTTTGGTCTTTGACCTCTTCTATGCTGATGCCAGGATGTATGCTGCTCAAAATGAATTCTTTGCTTGTAGGTTCGGGAGTCAAGATGCCCAAATCGGTAATAATGACCACCGGGCCTTCGCCTCTGATGCCCAATTTCTTTCTTTCTTCTCCTCCCGAAAGGTAGCCTGCCGAAGAGATAAAGTCCACTTTATCAACAAAGGCGCGGCGGTTGTGTCGCATCACCACCATTGTTTTACGGGCATTGGCGGCGATTTCGGGCGCACCTCCCGCACCGGGCAGGCGCACTTTAGGTTTGTGATAATCGCCTATTACGGTAGAGTTGATGTTGCCGTATTTGTCTATTTGTGCCCCACCCAAAAAACCGATGTCTATTTTTCCGGCTTGCAGCCAATAGTTAAAAACCTCGGGGACGGGAATCACCATACGGCTGGTTTCGGCCAGCTCGTCATCGCCGATAGAGAGGGGCAGCACATCGGGCTTGGTATCTATGGTGCCCGATTCATAAATGAGTACGATTTCGGGGGCGTGTGTGAGCCTTGCCAAATTGCAAGCAGCACTGGGCAAGCCAATACCCACAAAACAAACATCTTTGTTTTTGAGCATTTTGGCTGCCGTGATGGTCATGATTTCGTCTTTGCTATATTCCATATTTGTAAATTCTTCCTTGTGAGGGATTTAAGGGCAGCTTTATTTATTGTAATACGTTTTCTTGCATCCACTCCTGAAAACTTGCGCGGTCTCTGGCGATGTCGTCCCATTTGAGGTAGAAATCATTGTTGCGCTTGTAATAGCCCATCGCATAAGAGGGCTTTGCTCCTTGGGGTACGACGGCAATTTTGTCCACCAACCAATGCGGAATAATGCAGTCATTGACCGAGCCGTCAAAACTTTCTACCACTTCTTCTACGGTTACAATGGCACATTTGGCTGCCATCACGGCTTCTTTTTGTACACCCACAATGCCCCAAAGTTTGATATTGCCCTCGCGGTCAGCTTGCTGTGCGTGAATGATGCTCACATCGGGGTTGATGGCTTGGATAGCGGCCAATTGCTCGCCTGTAAAAGGACAAGTAATCCATTTGATATAATCGGAATTGAGGCGTGCCAAGTCGGTGCCCGTAAAGCCCCGCAGCATAGCAAAAGGCAAGCCCGAAGCGCCTGCTTTATAGGCATTGGCGATGGCGGCATGGCTGTATTCTTCTATTTCGATAGGGCAGGGGTAGCCTTGCTCGTAAGCCTCACGAAAGCGATGCAAAGAGCCTACGCCCGGATTGCCTCCCCAGCTAAAAATAATTTTTTTTGCACATCCCATACCAATCATTTGGTCGTAGAGCAAGTCTGGGGTCATGCGGATAAGTGTGAGGTCGGTAATTTTCTGACGGATAATCTCGTGTCCGGCTGCAAAAGGGATAAGGTGTGTAAAACCTTCTAAAGCCACACGCATGCCCGGCTTTACGTGGCTGCTGATGGCTTCTTCTAAGCTGACAAATTTGCTGCTCATGGGTGTAAGTGCTAAAGGATAAAAGCTTGGCTGTGTGTATGAGAAAAAATGTACGCACAGCCAAGCAAAAAAATACTTAGAAAGCTTATTTATTCATATACTGAGGCACGGTGATGGGCTCCAGCGGTGCGACGATTTCGGCGCGGCGGTGCTCAAATACAGGCGGAAGCAGCAACTGGTGTCCCAGCGAGTCGAAAGGCTCATCTACGGCAAAGCCAATATCGGAAGTGGCAAACTCAAACAATACGCCCGAAGGGGTACGGTTGTAGATGGAGTGGAAGTAGTTGCGGTCTTTGAGCTCGGTAACATCGGTATAGCCAAAGCCTTCGATATAGGCTTTCAGTTCAATGTTTTGGGCATCGTTGGCGGTAGCAAAAGCGATGTGGTGCGGAATACCCACGCCGAAAGTCCAAGAACCTTGCTCCAAATTGGGCAGGTGGTGTATCTCTACGATGCGTGCATAGCCGCCATCTTTGATGTGGTAGCGGTGATAGCCATTTTCTTCGCCTGCTTTGGTGAAGCCCAATACATCGCAGAGGTAGCTGTTCATCTCGATAATATCGCGGGCACGGATGGTTACACTATAAATACCTCTGATACCATTTTCTTTTGAGATTTTGTCAGTTTCCCAAGCTTCGCGAGGGTCATTGTCGCAGCCGATTACGGCAATGCCTGTGCCGGAGGGGTCTTCAAACTCAATCATTGAATCGCCAAAGCGCGAAATGATGCCCGAATGCTCGATGCCGTGTGCGCTGAGGTGCTTTGCCCAGAAATCAAGCGAGCTTTTGGGTACAGAAAGTCCGTTCAGCTCGATTTGCCCAGTGCCTTTTCTGCCATACACGCCCGCCTGCTTGAAAGGGAAGGTGGTATAAACAGAGCCTACCTCAGCATTGGCATTGGCATAATAGAGGTGGTAGATACTGGCTGCTCCGTCAAAAAGTACGGTTTGCTTGATCATGCGCATACCCAATACTTGTGTTACGAAGTCTATGTCTTCTTGTGCGCCGCCCACGCTTACGGTAAGGTGGTGGAGACCGGTAATGTAATCGGATGGTTTCATAGGAATATAGAAAATTAAATTGACTTGATGGATTATGTTTTAATCAAGAACAATTTTCATTTTTCCTTGTTCACCAGTAGTGCATATCGAGGCATTATCTTAATCTACTTCAAGTTTTTGGCATACAATCGGGTCTTCATTTTGCTCAGAAACTCCGGTGTGATACCTAAATAAGAGGCAATATACTTTTGAGGTACTACGAGTTCGAGCTTCGGAAAGCTCTCCCAAAAAGCCTCGTAGCGCTCCTCTGCCGAGAAGGAGATATTGCGGATAATGCGCTTTTGGTGGCTGATAAGGGAATTTTGGAAGAGAATCCTGAAATACTGCTCAAATACGGGGGCTTCGGCCAAGAGCTTTTGCAGGCGGGCATGGTCGAAGAGCAGCAGCTCGGCAGGGCTAAGCGCCTTGATGCCATAAAAGGAAGGACTTTCTTCCTGCATGCTTCTGATGTCGCCGGTCCACCATTGCTCCAGTCCAAACTGAATCACGTGCTTGAAATCACTTTTGTCTTGGTGGTAGGTCATGAGGCAGCCTTTACAAATAAACACAAAGGGACTTACTTGGCCCTGCTCCAATACGATTTGATTTTTTTTGTATTTGCGAAAATGTGCCAATTCCCAAAACAAGCGTATTTCGGCAGGGCTCAGTGCCACTTTTTGTTGGAGATGGGCAGCCAATTCCTGAAAACAGGTATCCTTCATAGGCAAAAAATACGTTTACTGATTTTCCCAAACATTTCCATAGTGCCTTAGGGTTTGGCTTGGGCAATGATAAAGCTCATGTGGCCGCTGTTCACTGAAATATCAAGCGTTACTTCTTTGTCGGCCACAAATTCTCTAAAAAGTGCCGAAGCTGCGTAAAGCTGATGGTAATAGCTGCGTATCTGCTCTATATAGACTTGTGCTTCTTCAGACGATACGTAAGCGTTGGCCACGTTGTAGCCAAAAAAAAGATTTTTGCCTTGTAAACAGCCTTGCAGAAGGTAGAGGGGAGATTTTTTATTGATGGCCGTATCGAGCGTAGCCCAATATTGATAGCCCGAAACGCTCTTGACGATTTGGCGGGCTTCTTCTTCTAATTGTGTTTGCATGGATTGTGCGCGAAAGATTGATGGAACGAAGATAGTATTTTTATAACAGAATTAAAGTGATTTATGGGACAGGCTTGATTTTCGATGACACAAAGTTTTTTTGCCCAAAAGTATTTTGTTTGTGTATTGCTTGCGGAAGCGCTCCCCTGAGCAGGCACAAAGCTTTTGAGATAAAATATTTCTTCTATCAACCAAGAAAAGCTTATATTGCATACGTAAAAAATCATTTTTTTGCTTTCCATGGAGCAAACGGCGTTCACCGAAAAAAAGCTTTTTCATGAGCAATTGGCTTTCAAGTATTTTCTTCGCCTGCGCGGTAGCCGCAAGCCTACCGAGGAAGTCTCTCAAGAGCAGTTGTATCATATACTCAATGCCGCCGAGCAGCGCGCCATCAGCAAAATAGAGCGCAAGGCTTTGTTTTGGGCAGCGATGTATGGGGTATTGGGCGTATTGGTTTTGTACTTGCCTTATTACTTTTTGCCGGAGCTTTTTCCGCAGAGCACCTTTTATATTGGCGAAGAGCGTTTCACGCTGGGCTTGGTATTTATACTCTATGGCTTCGTATTGGTGGCTATCGAGCTGGTAGCTCTGTCGCTGCTCAACCTTTGGGCAGTGCATCGCATTGCCGATATTTGTCAGTTTCCGCCTGCCCAAGACCCCCGCCACGATGAGTACTTGGAGGCGCTTTTTATTGTGGGGATGGAAAAGCGAAGCAAAAAGCTCCTGAATTTTGGCATCAATCCTTTGGCGGGCATCTCGAAGGTGCAGCTGATGCTTTATACGGCACTTTTTCTTTTCAAAGCAACCATCAGCAATTTATTGCTCAAAATTATCTTGAGGCGGCTTTCGGGCAGGTTGGTGATTCGGGCTTATGTAGATTTGATAGGCATTCCGGTATTTGCTTTTTGGAACGCCTACGCTACGGCCTTGGTGATTAAAGAAGCCAAAGTGCGTATTATGGCACCTACGCTGATAGAGGAGATGTCACGCTACTTGCAGCAACGCGTCGCTCCGGCAGAAGATTTCAGGCAGCTGATATACCATACCTTGCAGATAGTGGCGATGTTCAAGCGCAATTTTCATTACAACCATTATCTCTTGGCCAATACGCTTATTGTGAACTTCCAGATAGCCAACCAAACCTATCAGTTTCTTGATAAAATCACCTTTCTATCGCAGCTTCGCAAGCTGGAGGGCAGCGCCAAAGAGGGCTTTGCCAAGCTTTTTGTATTTGGAATGCTCATAGACGGCCACATTTCCTTGCAAGAAGAGCGCGTATTGCGCCAACTCTACCAAGATGGCACACTGCTGATAAGCCCCAAACAAGTAAAATATTGGACGAAGCAGTTTTTGAAGGGAAAAGGCTTAGACGAGTTTTTTGCTTTGCCATTTACCCAAGAGCATAGCGAAGCCGCCTCTTTTCATAAGCATTGAAGGCAGGGGCAGGCCTAAATACCTTATTTTGGGAGCGGAGTTGTTGATGATAATAGAATAAAAAAAACAGATAAATCACCTTTCTCTAACAGATGATGCACTTAAGCCTTCAGGTACAGTATTGATGAAAGAAATACAAGACGAAATTCTCCAGAAGTTTGGGCACAGGCTGCGGCTGCGGGTATGTGGGATTTGCATAGAAGACGGGCAGATGCTCTTGGTGCGGCATCAGTACTTGGGCGAGGGAGGTTACCTATGGGCTCCTCCGGGCGGTGGCTTGCAGTACGGCGAGTCGGTAGAAACCTGCCTCAAGCGCGAATTTATGGAAGAGACCGGCTTGGAGATAAGTGTGCAGCGTTTTCTTTTTGTAAATGAATATCTGAAAGTGCCTCTGCACGGCATCGAGCTGTTTTTTGAGGTGCGGCGCATGGGCGGAAACCTCAAGGTAGGCCAAGACCCGGAGCTGCCCCCCGAACAACAGATGATACAAGAGGTGGCTTTTTTGTCGGAGCAAGTACTGCAAAACGAAAATCCCGCTTGCTTGCATACCATACTCAAGCAATCCACACACTTTGCCGATATTCTTGCTATGGAAGGCTACTATCGTTTCTAAATCCGAAAAAAAAGCCTCAGAAATGCCGTATTTTTTGAAAAATGTTTTATTATTGCAATCAAAATTAAACAATACTTATTCACGCAAACCATCATGAAGAAGAATACCATCTTAGCGCTTACCTTAGTGTTTTCGCTTGTTGCCGTCGGCTTGAGCATCTTCCTGTACTATTCTATCAAAGGTCCTATTGAGGAACAAAAAGAAATTGCAGAATTGGAAGAGAGAATCATCGAAAAGCTGAAGTTGATTCGTGAAGTTCAAAAAATTCATATCGCCGTAAAAGGCTATTATGCTTTTAATTTTGATGAATTGGATACTTTTATCGAAAAAGGAAAAGTGCCTATCGTAGCCATACGTGACTCGGCTATCAGCGCGGACGAGTCTGTGATTATCTTCGATACCTTGGCCATTATCCCTGTAAAAGATACCCTCGTCAAGCTCAACAAAGCCAATATAGACCTCGCCAAGCTGCGCAAAGTACCCGGCAAGGACGAAAGTTTCTTGATGCAGGTTTCGCCCAAGCGCTCTATCAGTGGCGACACGATTTATGCCATCGAAGTAACTGATGTAGCGCCCATTCGCAATCCCAAACGCAAAGAAAACCCCCTTCGTTTTGGCTCTTTGGCCGATGTATCTATTCGCGGCAATTGGGAGTTCTAAACAACATTGATTGTACTTAAAATTTTTATATTTTGGAAGAGGCACTTAAAAAAATCAGATTGAATTATAGCATCAGCGATGAATCGCTTGACATCAATGCGATTGCAGGCTATGATTTATACTTTTTAATGGATAAAAAAAGCTTGCGTATCTGCGTGATGGATACCCGCAATCATAAGTGCCTTTTCTTAGAAGATTATAAGTTTTCGCAAGTAGCTACCGCCGAAGATTTTATTCAATACCTCAACGAGCTGCACGAGTCGCACAAGCTCCTGCCCGCAGGCTATTGGCGTGTGGTAAGGCTCTGTGTACGTGGTACGCCTTTTACTATTTTGCCCAGTGTACTTTTTGATGAGGAGCATCCTGAGCCGCTGATACACCTTACTTTGCCTGATGCCCTCAATAGCGAGGAAAAAAGTGTTTATTACTTTAAGCAATCCACTATTCCGGCTACTACGGTTTTTACAGGCAATAAGTTGATTATCAATTGGTTCAAGAATAATTATCCTACCCGAAAAATAGAAGTAATTCACCAAATAAGTGCTTTTATTGAGGGTGTTATCAACGAGAGCAACTACAAGCAAGATGCTGCCATGCACATTGACGTAGAAGGCAAGTATATGAATATAGTGGTGGTGGCCAACAAAGAACTGAAATTTGCCAATACCTTCCACTACCAAAGCCCACAAGACTTTGTGTATTTTGTACTTTTTGCTTTGGATGAGCTGAAACTGAACCCGGATATTTGTCCGGTGGTGCTCTATGGCGAGATTAGCCCCGATTCGAGTATTTATAACTTACTTTACAAATACGTACATCACATCCGTTTTGGGAAGCGCCCCTTGGCCATCAGCTTCAATTATCAGTTTGATGATATTCTGGAGCATCGCTATTTTGACCTATTTGGAATGTACTTCTGTAATTAGCCGCTTCTATTTCTTCGGCTACGGCCAAACTTACCACTTGGGTTGCCAAAAGCAGCCCTCTTCTAAACTGCTCCAAGGAGCGGTTTTTTCCTTTTGTAAGCAACTCCAAGCAGGCTTCTTGCACTTGCTGGCGCAAATAGGGGTGCATAGAGGGCTGTCGCAAGCGCTCCAAGGCATCGTCTAAGAGCAGGCAAGAAAGCTCCGGGTATTTTTGTTCTTGTA
The DNA here is from genome assembly GCA_036788275.1 of Thermonemataceae bacterium. GTDB lineage: Bacteria > Bacteroidota > Bacteroidia > Cytophagales > Thermonemataceae > DAIQNQ01. Next base: position 3,809 of record DAIQNQ010000021.1, on the reverse strand, counting down.
GGTAATGCTGAAACAGCGGTTCACTGAGTGTGTGGGATTCCATAAATGTTTTGTAATGTAGTGTAGCAGAAGCCCTAAGCTTCCAAATTAAATTGCCCGCGGAGTTGCTCATTGTTTTGCAGCACTTTTTCGCAGGCTTCCAATACAAAGCGAATAGAGGCAAAAAGTATTCCTTGGATTTGTTGGCGCTGGGCGGCATCCATCCATACCAATTTCTCTATATCTTCTTCGGCTTGGGGGCGCATGTGGGCGGTGTGGAGGGCTTCCATCAAGTACCAAGTGGTTTTTTTGAGCACCATTTGACCATTTTCGTGGTAGTTGTGCCAAGTTACGCAGAGTTTGTCTTTGAGCATTACCTCTACATTGCATTCTTCTTTTACCTCTCTTACGGCAGCAGCTTTTTTATTTTCGCCGGCATCTATTTTTCCCTTGGGCAAATCCCACTTCTTGCGGCGATACATCATGAGCCAGCCTTCTGGTGCTACCACTACGCCACCGGCAGCTTTGATGATTTTGAAAGCACTTTTGATTTTTTCTTTTACCTTGATTTTGTCTTCGGTCATCAATACAATGTGTGTGAGCGCGCCTTTCTTGTATTTATCGAGCTTGATGATGAGGTCTTTGGAGTCTTCGGGCGAGGCATCCAAGAGTAAAACACGCCCATAGAGGCTCTCAAAGTCGGAAATACCACTGCGTGCATTGATAATTTTATCGAAAGACTGAAGACTGGGTTGTTTTTGATAGGAGGTAACCTGTACAAAAATGTCGTTGATAAATAAGTTCATAGAAATAAGCTGCTTGAAGCGTCTGGCTTGATGGTCAAAAAAGCTGTCCCAAAAATGAAGGATTCTAAATATTTACAGTAATTTCGCACAAAATTAACACAATTCCCCAAAAGCTTCCTATGCTTCTTCCAAATAAACATACATAAGGCATCTAAACTGTTGATAATAAAAACATTCACACAATCACTCATTCACACAATCTCCCACTCACTCATTTACCTATGCTTTCTCCATTCAACAAAAGCGAAGTTTCGGCCAAAGTAGCCAATATCTTGTTAGACATCGGTGCTGTGCAGCTACGTCCTGAGCAGCCTTTTCAATGGAGCTCCGGCTGGCGCTCTCCGGTATATTGCGACAACCGCCTCACGCTCTCTTATCCCGAAGCGCGCACCTTCTTGAAAGAGGCCTTGTCGGCGCTCTCACAGATGCACTTCGCCAAGGCTGAGGCCATTGCGGGCGTGGCCACCGCGGGCATTCCGCAGGCAGCCCTGATAGCCGACCACTTGGCCTTGCCGATGCTTTATGTGCGTGCCAGCCCCAAGTCGCATGGCATGGAAAACCTCATCGAAGGCCGCTTGGCCAAAGGCCAGAAAGTAGTGGTGGTAGAAGACCTCATCTCTACCGGAGGCAGCTCTCTGAAAGTGGTGGATGCCCTGCGCCAAGCCGGCGGCGAGGTATTGGGTATGGTGGCTATCATGAGCTATGGCTTCGAGCAGGCGCAGAAGCGCTTCGAGGAGGCCGGAGTGCCTTTCTACACGCTTTCCGACTATACGCAGGTATTGGTGGAGGCCGTAAAGCGCAATGTGGTAACAGAAAGCATGATGGCCTCGCTCCACGAATGGCGCAAAAGCCCCGATACTTGGCAAGTTTAAGCCTCTGAGCTGAAATAAGGCCGAAAAAGCACAGCCAAATCCTCCGGGCAACGGGTAGGTTTTTGGCTGTGTTTGTTTACAAAAACAAGAGTAGTTTTGGCGATATTGAGCAGGCGACCTGCCTCATTGAAGATTTCGTACTCGAAGCTGATGCGTGTTTGGGGCATTTCTTTTACTGACACGCGGATGGTGAGCAGATCGTCGTAATGCGCCGGAGCGATGTACTTGGTGTATTGCTCTAATACGGGCAGCATTACACCGTCGTCTTCTAAGCGTTTGTAGCTGATGCCCAGCGCACGCAGGCATTCCACGCGGGCTACTTCATAGTAAATGGCATAATTGCCATAATACACATATTGCATTTGGTCGGTTTCGGCATAGCGCACGCGCAGGTTTACTTCGTGGCAAAACATAACTCTTGTGTTTAGATTGAAATTTTGCCAAAAATAAACATAATTTGAAAGAAGCCTCGTGCCGAGAATTTTCTTAGGCTTCTTTTTTCTTGATGTCCTCCATTTTTTGCATCAAGGCATCGGCCTCAGCCCATTTGAAATCGGCTGCCTTGCGGTCTTTGGTAGAGAGGGCGTGGGCTTCTTTGGTAAGGCGCTCGTATTGCTCGCGGAGGCGCTCGTATTCAGATTTTTTCTTGAAGAGTCCAAACATATACAAAGACTAAATTAGAAGATGAGAAAAAAGTGTAGGAAATAAAAGATTGATTTGCAGGGGTTTGAGAAGTGCTTGCAGCCTATCAATAAACCCACAGTCCCTTATAAACCCGCATTTTGGAGGATTGTTTGTCCAAGCCCATACTTTTGGCCAAGTGCCTACTTATCAGCATCAAATAATTTTCATATCTTTGTACTCATTCACCCAATCCCTTTTATATATGAAATACCTAAGTTATTTTTTGCTATGTCTTTTCTTGGCAAGTGCCTGCCAGCAAGCCGATAAAGAAGAAAGTGCCGCCGATACAAAAAGTGAAGCACCCGTGAGCAATGCCGCTTATTTTGGAGAGAAAATCTCTGAAGAAGGCGCCGTGGCTGTGAGCGGTATCGCCGCCTTGATGGAAGGCAAAGACTCGCTCGAAACCAAGCTACAAGGCAAGATTGTGGAGTGCTGCAAGAAAAAAGGCTGCTGGATGACCATCGAGCTGCCCGAAGGCGAGCGCCTGCGTGTAACTTTCAAAGACTATGGCTTTTTTGTACCCAAAGATGGCTCTGCCGATGGCAAAGAGGCAATTTTTGAAGGAATACTCCGCAAAGAAACTACCAGCGTAGAAGCGCTCAGGCACTATGCCGAAGATGGTGGCCAATCTGCCGAAGAGATTGCCAAAATCACCAGCCCCAAAACCGAATATACTTTCGAGGCAGCGGGTGTGGTAATCCGCTAATGAGATACCGATGTAAGGCTTGTCTTGTAGGGGGGCTTAAAAAAGACGATTGCGAGTAGATACGCACTTTGTAGATACGCACTGCAGTGCGTATCTACTTGCATTGGTGGAAATTTTGGGAAATTTGCATAAAAATCCCTATCATATTTATTCCTTTATCAAACTCTTACAAGATGAGCTAAGGAGAGGTCTTAAAGCTTTTTTTGTACGATTCAATCAGCGTAAAAGTCATGAAAAGAAATATTTTTTTCTTCCTGAGCCTGGCCTTCTTTGCGGGGGTGTTGCTCTGGAGCTGCCAAAGCGGACAAGAAGAAGCCCAAAGCAAGGCGGAAGAGGCCATACAATACCCCAATAAAGACAGTGAACTGGCCCTGCTCATGCGCGATATGTATGAAGATGCAGAAAGTATGAAAAAATCCTTGGAGCTGCAGAAGCTTCCCGAAGATTTTCGTGCCAAGTTCAAACAGATACACAGCGCCGAGGCCACCGACCCCAGCGTGCGAAATGCCGCCTTCGACAATATGAGTGAGGCTTTTTTGGCACAGGTAGAGGCGCTCTATCAGCCCATCAACCCCTCCGAAAGGAGCAAGGCCTTCAATCTGATGGTGCAAAACTGTATCTCCTGCCACCAAGTACATTGCCCGGGGCCTATCAAGAAAATCAAAAAGCTGCACATCCGTTTGGAAGAGTAGCGCACTTTCATCAAAACCCTTGAAAACCATGAGAATGCTTCCAATCGTGTCTTGTGTTTTGCTGATATTG